>CAIOOC010000875.1 GCA_903859795.1 uncultured Bacteroidia bacterium | reverse complement strand
TTATTCATTCGAATGATAAAATTGTATCTCTGCTTGCTAATTTCAGCCTGATGTTAAACATTATGGAGACGTTTCTGCACAGCAATTACCCGGCAGCCGGTATCCGGCCTCACAATTTCATCATGAAAGAGGTTAAGGATGCACTTAGCAAAGGGTCTATCTGGGAAACTCAACGAAACTGTGAGAATCTAATCTATCTATTGGAGAATAATCTTGACGAGTTTATTGATAAAGGATTTATTTCAATTCTGATTTCAGATCTTCATATTTTAGTTAGAAAATTAAACGAATTGCTGAATACCATAATTGAATCTGAACCTTCGGATTCTAGTGACGATGCCTCAGCAAAACCTGATGAGTATTCCATCGAAAAATTGATGATTCAATCGCTATTCAGAAGCAATGAAGTCCATTGACAAAAATAAAACCTACTACCGATATTCATGATGAATAAAGCTCCGGCATCTCAATCAGGTGCCGGAGCTTTATTTTCAGTACGAAACATTTAATTCACTGTTCTGATAGCTCTTGCAATTGAGTGTAAATCATCATTCTTCCGGATTAGTTTCAACCGAAATGAATATTTATACATTTTATCATTAAGTAGATATTCTGGATGAGTATGTGCTCCCCAACTCGTGTCACCTCCAACTCCCATCTGTTTATAGTCGAGATTAACTGAAACTAGGTTACGTTCCTTAACATCATTGATATGGCGGTTAACCACTACCTTACCATCGTAAACTCGTCCGACGGTTCGAACCGGAGATTCAAAATCTTCCATGATATTATGGTGAGCGCTTACACTCAATAACGGCAATCCAATAGCTAACAATCCATTACCGCTATCATTCGTAAACGAAACCCATCTTACATCAGTTTTGTTTCCATTTTCCTGGGGACGAATATATGCCCAGTACTGATCTTTTACTTTACCGTTATAAAGGCCAACAAGAGCGCCTGAGTTTCTGTCCCAATAATTTTCCTCAGGTCCGCGACCCAGCCATTGCATATGATCATACTCTCTTGCAAGCTGCATATTCATCCCCATCCGCGGAATCTCCGGCAGATTTTCGCCACCAGATGTATATTTATTCACAATCTCAATTTCACCATCGCCATAAACCTGGTACTCGGATTTATATTTGGCAATGGATTCCCCCTTCAAACCCTGGATATCAAAACCAAGAATTACAACAATCTTGCCTTCGGAAATCTGGATTACATTTGAGGTTGTAAGTATCCTGTTCTCTCCCGCTTTACGCCATACCTTGCATCGTTTATCAAGACCGTTTCCAAAGTCATTGTCGGTTGGTGCTCTCCAAAAATCCGGCTCCGGGCCTTTCCCGTCATTGAGCATCTCTTTCCCGTCAAAAATCAAACTATTTATTTTACCCTTTTTCAAATCAAAGGTTACACTAAAATCTTTACCTTTTATCGTAGCCTGACCTCCTTCTTTCGATAAAGACAGTTTTCCGTTTGTAATCATAGTTTTTTCTGCCTTATGAATCGGAAGTTTGAACTGTTCATAAGCAACTTCATGACCCAAAGGAACTAAATCGGTGGCTACCTTTGTTTTCGCGCTAATTGTGAGAAAATACTCTTTACCGGGTTCGGGTTTCAGATCAACGGGGATAGATATAGTCGCCGATTGGTGTGCCTGCACACTCAATTCAGCAAGTTTTCCTTCACCAATTTTAATTCCATCACCTTCAATACGCCATTCAAAAATGAAATTATTGAGGTTCAGAAAATCATATTTATTTGTCAGCAGAAATACGCCCTTTGCAATATCAACAGCCTTAAATCCAACATATTGGTAAACCTTTTTAACTTCATACAATCCGGGATGCGGGTTGCGGTTTGGATCGACAAGACCGTTACAATTAAAGTTGCCATCAGTCCATGCATCTTTTGGACCAAAATCACCACCATAGGCCCAGAATTTTTCCCCTTTTTCGTTGGTAGTCAGTAATCCCTGGTCAACCCAATCCCAGATGCAGCCACCCTGAAGCTGGTTGTGCGATTCTATAGCATTCCAGTAATCCTGCAGATTCCCCGTGCTGTTTCCCATCGCATGAGCGTATTCACATTGGATCAGTGGTTTATCCTGGGGTGTTGAAGCATATTTAACAATCTGATCTATTGTCGCATACATCGGAACGTAAATATCGGTATGTGATAACGTCTTAGCCTGTTCGTACTGAACCGGACGGGTTGTATCACGCGATTTTAACCACCCATATGTTTTGATGAAATTAGTTCCGTCTCCTGCTTCATTTCCCAAAGACCAAATAATTACGGCAGGATTGTTTTTATCCCGTTCGAACATATTCCGGGTCCTGAAAAGATGGGCTCCATACCACGTCGAATCTTTGGCCAGTGATTTTTTACCGTAACCCATACCATGCGATTCGATATTTGCCTCATCGATAAGATAAAGGCCATACTTGTTACATAACTCGTACCACTTTTCGGGCTGTGGATAGTGTGAACAACGCATTGTATTGATATTGAATTTCTTCATTGTGGAAATATCCTTTATCATCGTCTCGACATCCTGAACATGACCGGTAACCTCGTTGTGTTCGTGCATATTGACCCCTTTCACCAGAATCCGGATGCCATTAACGAGCAAATTTCCTCCTTTAATCTCAACTGTGCGGAAACCAACCTGGCATCCCAAAGTTTCGACAATTTTTCCGACATCGTCCTTTTGAATAATTATCAGATGGTACAAATTGGGCGTTTCAGCGCTCCACTGCTTTACATGGGCAACTTGACCATCAAAATTAATGGATTGATTCCCAGGTTTAGCTGTCACCTTTTTTGAAAATTCAAGCACCTTGTCATTCCCATCAAGTAACTGCGCCTCGAGTGTTATATTTTGTGCATTCTTTCCCAGGTTTCTGAGTGTGATATCCAGGTTAAATATTCCGTTTTTATATTGATTGTCAAGGTTGGAATTTATGTGGAAATCAAAAACATGGGCAGGGTTTCTTGCAACAAGGTAAACATCGCGAGTGATGCCGCTCATACGCCAGAAATCCTGATCCTCCAGATAGGAGCCATCACACCAGCGAAATACCTGAACAGCCAGCAGGTTCTTTCCTTTAGTGAGATATTTGGTGATGTTAAACTCGGCTGGCGTTTTACTGTCTTCGCTGTAGCCCACCTCAGCCCCATTCACCCAGACATACATCGCAGAAGTCACTGCGCCAAAGTGGAGTATTATCTCTTTATCGTTCCATTCAGCCGGAGTTTCGAATTCCATACGATATGACCCTACAGGATTATAATTTTCCTGAATTAAAGGTGGAGTTGCTTTGTGAGGATATTCAATATTTGTGTAAATTGCATAATCATAACCCTTTAGTTCCCAGTTTGACGGCACATCTATAAATTTCCAGCTGCTATCATCGAATGTTTGCCGGAAAAAGTGCGATGGGCGATCAGCCGGTTTAGTTACAAGGTTAAACCTCCATTGACCATTGAGACATTTATAGAAAGGGGACGAGGAAAACTCATTTGCGATCACCTTTGCCTGGGTATCGAAAGGCATTAGGGAAGCATGGGGAGTCTCACGGTTTAACTCCGAAACTGATTGATTTTCCCAATCGTGTGGCAGTTTTTCGTTAAAGGGGAGTGTTTGCGACTGGCTATTCCCAATCATTACAAAGAAGACGAACAGTCCGGACAAAATCAGATTCTTAGTCATAGTGAAAGTTTTATTCAACAGCCCAACTGGTAGGTACTGGTAGGGTGCAAATTTATCAACTTATAACTAATTGACAAAATAAAAAATGGCTTTTGGGCTATCCTAGAATTCTGAAGTAAAGTGGAACTTGATTTTCGGAAAATCACGTTGTGCCATATCCAGGATAAAAGAGGAGTCTGCCATAAATACATCGCGGCCATGATTGTCGAGTGACATCTTATTGTATTTCCGTTTTTTAAATTCTTCAAGCATTGCTTTATCCTCACTCTGTATCCAGCATGCTTTGTAAAGCGACAGAGATTCCCAACGACATCTTGCATTATACTCATGTTCAAGACGATACTCAATAACTTCAAACTGAAGAGCGCCAACTGTTCCAATGATCTTACGCCCATTGAGCTGGCTGATGAACAACTGAGCGACACCTTCATCCATGAGCTGATCGACCCCTTTGGCAAGCTGTTTTGATTTCATTGGGTCTGCATTCTCAATATAGCGAAAAATTTCGGGCGAGAAAGAAGGAATTCCTTTGTAATGCAGGATTTCGCCCTCGGTTAATGTATCGCCGATAACAAAATTGCCAGTATCAGGAATACCAACGATGTCTCCTGGAAAGGCTTCATCAATGACCTCTTTCTTGTCGGCCATAAAGGCTGTAGGACTTGAATATTTGAAAATCTTTCCAAGCCTGATATGCCGGTAATTTTTATTTCGTTCAAATCTTCCTGAACATATTTTTACAAAAGCGATCCTGCTCCTGTGGTTCGGATCTATATTAGCATGAATCTTAAATACAAACCCGGTAAAGGTCTCTTCCTCACAATAAATAAGCCGTTCTTCAGCTTTTTTGGGCCTTGGTGAAGGTGCAATACGGACAAAAGTATCGAGCAACTCTTTTACTCCGAAATTATATAACGCACTGCCAAAAAAAACAGGTGCCAAATCACCTGAAAGGTATTGCTCGATATCAAATTCCGGATAAACCTCGTCGAGAATTTCAAGTTCCTCACGTAAAACCGCAGCATCTTTTCCAATAATTGTATCGAGTTCGGGACTGTTTGTATCGGTAAAACTTATTCCCGGACGAATATCTGTGATGCTTGGGTCGAATAGTACCAGATTCTTATCGTAAATATTATACACCCCTTTAAATTCAGGGCCGTTATTGATTGGCCAACTTAATGGACGAACCTTGATAAGTAACTGTTTTTCAATATCATCCAACAAATCAAAGGTGTCATCTGCCGGACGGTCCATTTTATTGACAAATACGATTACAGGTGTTTTGCGGCTCCTGCAAACACTCATGAGTTTTTCGGTTTGCGGTTCCACACCTTTGGCGGCATCGATCACGATAATTACACTGTCAACGGCTGTCAGCGTCCGAAACGTATCTTCCTGGAAATCCTGGTGACCCGGCGTATCGAGAATATTGACTTTATAGCCATTGAATTCGAAACCCATCACCGAGGTAGCGACAGAAATACCGCGCTGACGCTCAATTTCCATAAAATCGGAGGTTGCCCCTTTTTTAATCTTATTGCTCTTTACAGCGCCTGCCACATGGATGGCACCACCAAAAAGGAGGAGTTTTTCGGTTAATGTTGTTTTCCCTGCATCGGGATGACTCACAATGCCGAAGGTCCTCCGGCGCAGTATTTCTTCTTTTAAGCCCATGTCAAATATTGAGGGTGCAAAAGTAGTTCAAATTAATCAATGTTCTGAAATTGTAAACCAAATATGTGGAATCAGAATAGCATCAATGAGGATTCCTCTACTGACCTTATATCCCCAGGCAACTTTTCCTGTATTGTGTCGGGGTCAATTTAGTATGTCGTCTGAAATGGGTTGAAAAATAATCAACTGATTCATAGTTCATTTCGACAGCAATCTCCTTTACAGATCTGGATGTTGTTGAAAGCAGCTCTTTGGCCCGTTGCAGCCGAAGTTGAGTAATGTACCTTGCAGGAGCAAGGCCCGTATATTGTTTAAATAGACGACGGAACCATGAATAAGTCATAACCAGCTCTTTTGCTATGACTTCAGGTGATATATTGTCATTAATCCGTTCCCTGATCAACACCCGCGCCTTATCAATTTTCTGAATAATATCTTTGTCCTCGTACTGATTATCCTTGGCCCTGTAATATATATATCCAAGCAGATGAATAACAATCCCTGAAATATACTGTTGATAACCGGATCTTTCCTCATTGCCTGCCTCAAGTATCCGTTGGTAGAGACTGACAATTTCTTCATTATAACCAACCTTGACAACCGGTTTAGTAATTGATAAATAACCGTTTGCGACGAGATTTTCGGCGAACTTTCCTGTAAAACCAATCCAGTAACTGTCCCATCCTGTCGATTGTTGGGGTCTGAAACGGTGCCATTCACCAGGGAAAAGGAAAAATACTGTCCCCTCCCCTATTGTAATATTCTTATGTCCGGTTGATTCAAATGTCCCTGATCCTTTAGTAATGTAAATCATCTGAAACTCATCAAGAACCCTTCCGATCTGGTAATTAAATGAATAATCAAGTGGATGACCATCTGTAGGATAGCTGCTATTTGGAAGTATAGATTGAAATCCTGCTGTTCTCACAGTCAGACTCCAGTTTTCGTCCTGCTCATGAACCGGCAGATACCTTATATTGGAACTTAAAAGGTGTTGCATAACATATTGAAGTGTCAAAATTCAAAGATATAAAATCAAAATAAAATATCAGGTCTCTTAAAGTATTAATATATTGCACAATGAATTTTCAGATCCGAAATAATTGTAATGCCATATAATACAGATTTATCAGTAAAGGTAATGTGAATAAATAGATGTCGTACTTCATTCTTAAGTCATTGAATTCATAAAAACTCATTTTACTGTCATACAAAGACAAATGCACCAAAACAAATATCAATCTATTGATGGCCGCCCAAAATTAAAGCTGTTTTTTTGGTGTTATTTTGGTGATTTGGTGGTATTTTTTATGATTTTCGGATAACCTTCAATTATGAATATTCAACAGTCTGCGATTCTTACCACTGTAATTAGGGGGCATCGAGAACTAACCCGTTTTTGAAAAACCAATTTGGAATATCTGTTATGGATAGAAGAATATTTATCAGAAATACCACAGTTGCAGCAAGTGCTTCCGTACTATTACCATCTACAATTTTAAATGCGAAAGCGCTATCCGGCGAATTAATGGATGAATCATCAATTAACCTGCCCATCTCAAAAATTAAAAAGCCCTTGGCCATTGCAATGTGGGATTTTAGCTGGATTTTGCGACATCACAAGTACGGCGAGTTTTTTGATTGGGATAAAGCCCTGGATGGCCTGGCCGAACGAGGGTATAACGCGATCAGAATGGATGCTATGCCGCAGTTTATTGCCTCAACAAAAAAGGGAGAAATCATCGAGGAATTCAGGTCACCAAAAAAGGACTGGATTCCGGCACTCTGGGGTAACGACTATTCGATGAATTTCCGTCCCCGGGAGGCACTACTTGAATTTCTTCCCAAATGCAAAAAATATGGAATACGGGTCGGATTGGCTGCCTGGTTTCTTTCGCATGGCAATAAACTTGATATCCTGAACGAGGATGGCGGCCTACTCCGTGCCTGGACAGAAACACTTGATTTTCTGCAAAAAAACAATCTGCTCGATGATAATATTGTGTATGTCGATTTATTAAACGAATATCCGGATTGCAATGGTTACGACTGGATGAAAGTGGAATTAAACAAACGTACTGATGCCAAAAAATTTATCCTGAATAATCCGAATGCCCACTTGCCTCAGAATTTTGAGCCAAAAGAAAATGACAACCGACTCTACATCAAATTCTACAACGATTATGCCAATGAATTGATTGG
>CAIOOC010000874.1 GCA_903859795.1 uncultured Bacteroidia bacterium | reverse complement strand
TTTTCTTAAAGTAAGTTTTTTTGATCCTTGCAAGTCAAAATTTTCAGATAATTCTAGAGAAACCGTAATTCTAGCAATAAAATAATTATGAATAATAGATTTGAAAGTCTTTATGGTTATGCTCAACGAAGCTTAATGACAATTATACGTAATGAACTAGGAGAGAGCAATTCGCTAACCATGGGGATTCTTTTATATAATCCTTACTCTGGAAGTTTCTATTACGAAAGCACCGTTAAAAATACTTTGCTATTTCCAAATGAAATTAATAAATTATTTCATGCTAACGATATTTGGGACTATGAACTTATGTATTATTTAGGAAAATATCTGCTCAAGGAAAAGAGAAAGGAATATATTCAGGACTTAATTGAAGAAAATAATCAATTATCTAAAAACAATGCTTCCTATTTTGCTATTACTTTTGATGATTATGATATTTTTAAAGTTGAATGGTTAAATTGGCTTCATATGTTACCGGAAGAGACATTTAATAAAGCCTTCGACCCCAATGATAATGAATTAAAAATTTTATTGAATCAAATATTCCATTTTGGGAACTATCTTTTAACAATAATAAAGTTTGGCGCTTATTATCCTGAAGATTTTACACCACAAACTGGCAGTTTGAGAGAGAATATTTTTAGAGTTGTAATTGATGATGTTGTTAATTCTGATGCTGGTTTTATTACTTTAAAAACTGCTGAATTACGTCCTGAAAAAAATATTAATGGTGTTACTTGGCATAATAAAGGTGATTCACGTATCCATTATGCTGAATTAGCGTTAGTTTTGGAAATTTGTTTTAAACAGCCTTTTTTAATTAAAGATAAAATTGCAGACATTAAAGATATTATTCTTGATTCTTATTCAAAAGATATGAAGGTACCTTTAGCTGCTATTGGAAAACCTCTATATTATAATGGTGAATTTCAAGGAGTCATTTATGTGACAAAAAATATGGCAGAAGGTAATTTTAATCCCAATGATTTCGATAAATTTGATAGTGTGGTTGATAATTTCCAAATAGAAAATATAATTTTTACTTCTAGATTTGATACAGCTAGAATTTTATTAGAACAAATTACTGCTGCAGATTTTAAATTGCAATTGCATCCTTTACACAAAGTATTAAATGCTCAGCATATTTTTTCGTCTTCACCACTTGGAATTATTGTTATTGCACAAAATGAAATCTATTTAAGATGCAGAGAGGGCAATATGCAAACTAAAAAAACTAATCAATCTGAGGATGAATTATTTGAATTTTTAAAGAAGGAACTTGATTCGGATATTAAAGTATTACTTCATGAAACAAGTTATTTTTGGTGGGAGATTCCTGATCAATTAACGGATAGATTTAATAAAAACATTACTAAATATTTTGATATTAGAGATGATTTGTTTGTTAAGTCCTTTGTTTGTATGCGCTTTAGTGATAGCGGCAGAGAACTTTATTATTTCCTTTTTAATTTTAACCATGTTGAATTATTAAATGAGGAATCAAGAAATGCTATTAAACAAAGTTATGCTTTACGCATGCATAATAATATTATTAAATTAATGGATGCTTATTTGTCATCTATGAGAAGTTATGATATCCAGAATGATTTGCGAAATGAACTTAAATTAGAGATTATTCATCATGAAAAAAATTTTATAATAGATATTCGTTCCAGATTTAAAGAAATTCAAGATTTAAAACCCACAAAATTAATTAAAAGTATTACTGACCCCGCTCAATTAGACTGTGATAATGTTATTGAAAGATTTAAAATATTTATAGATCTAATTGATGAGCAAAGTAATCCCCTAAATAAATCTATAATTAATAAAAAAGAAATAGAACAAAAAATTATAAAAATCAAACAGGAAATAGAACAAAAATTATCTACAACAAATTATAAGAATGCAAAAAAGACTAAAATTCTATATAATTTGTCATTATTACATGATAATGATACAATTGAATCAAATATCGAATCAATTTCTTTTTGCATTAATGAG
>CAIOOC010000873.1 GCA_903859795.1 uncultured Bacteroidia bacterium | reverse complement strand
TGATTTTAACCGGGAAATACAAGGTGCTGTATTAATGGCAATCAATCAAAAGAGTGATATAAAATATACGGAAGACTACTTTACTGAAGGTGAAGTACCTGCCGGTATTGATGACTACCGGTACTCCATTCATCCTAAACCTCAAAAGCAGATCGAAGATGGACACTTCTGTTCGATTTCCTATATCCAGGTATTTGATGAAAAATGGGGTTTCGTGCCAAATCTGAGCATTCTGGATCTGCTTTTCAATGAAGGGCCACAGAGCGTTGGATACTTAAGATCGTGTCAGGTTTGAAAAGGAGTGACCGGGTCACTGTTCATACAAAGAAGAGTCACCCGGTCACTTTTATACCAATTACTAATTACAATTTCTCCCTCTCAAATCTACGGATAATTTCGGCATGATCGAAAGCCATTTCAGGTAATGCATTAATTGGAAACCACTTAGCCAGTAATGCATCATCGCCTCCGATAACCTTGGCTTTTTCATCGCCGGTACCATAAAATACTGTGGTGACTGTGCGGTGACGGGGATCCCTTCCAATGGCATCGAACGTATAGAATTGTTTCAGGGTTATATTTGTTAATCCTGTTTCCTCAAACAGTTCGCGGCTGCAGGCGGTCTTTAGCGTCTCATCCATGCCGACAAATCCGCCCGGCAGTGCCCATAAACCCTTAAACGGGTCAAATTTTCGCTGAATAAGTAAAACCATTCTGGAACCGCTCTCTCCGGCAAAAACAATTGCATCCACTGTCATTGCCATTCTGGGGTATTTATACGAATATTTTAAAACTTCCTCTTTTGCCTTCTTCTCCTCCCTCTCCTTATTTGTATTTCTCCATACAATAAAAACAACAAAAAGAATTGCAGCTATATAACCTACTATTTCAAGATGTCCCATATTTTCAATTATTTAGCATTTATAAGATGAATAGTTTAATCTTTTATAAGTCGTCGCATCAGTCTCATCTGATGAGTATATCGTTTGGTATCGATATTGTGGATTCCGAAATGGTCAACATTGTCGATCCTGACTTTCCCGGAGGAGTGGATGATCTTATTCTTTTCCCAGATAATGCCAACGTGAACAATAGCGCCATCCTCGTTATCAAAGAAGGCAAGGTCACCGGGTAATGCTTCTTCGACAAAACTCAGGTTATCTCCCATCAACGACTGTTGCTGTGCCTCGCGGGGTATTGAAAGACCAGCCATTTTGTATAACACCTGCGTAAAACCGGAACAATCAACACCAAAAGGGGACCTTCCACCCCAAAGATACGGAGAATTGAAGTATTTAAGGGCATTTTCAATAATTACTTCCCTGACACTTCGCGATAAAGGGTTAATACTGTTTCCCTGAATAGTATAAACAATACCCCCAATTTGAAAGGTGCGGGTCACCGGTTCAAAATTTGGTAAAGTACTTCCGGCCACAATCAGAAAATTTGTATAATCCCCCCTCATTTGTACGATATTAAACACATCGGTCGTAACGGTAAGTGGGATTTCGGACAATTGCAAAAAATATTGTTCGTCAACTTCGTTAACCATAATACGGTCAATCCACCCCTGATAACCATCAATTGCTAGTTCCACATGACACCATTTTGCCTGTTCTTCCAGAATCGTATAATGCTCACCAAAAAGGATTTGAGTACACATTTCACTCTTCTCGCGAGGTTCTGACCGAACAGGGACAATACTGAGGTTAGAAATTCCGTATCTCATTAAAAAATTACTACTTTTGATTAAGCCCAAATATACATATTAATTGGTTGCTGGTTTAATTAGGTAAACAAGAAAGGGATGAACTTACAGAAGAAAAAATGGTTTGAATCAGAAAGCTGGCACACAATTTATATAACCTCAGTATTTATTCTTACCGGGATTGTTCTCTATTTTGCATTGCCTCAGGAGGGGCGATTTCGATACGAATTTCAAAAAGGAAGGCCATGGATGCATACCACATTAATTGCACCATTCGACTTTGCTATTATGAAATCGGATCAGACGATCAGCGAAGAACGCGACTCATTACTTAAGTCCTTGACTCCATATTATTTAATTCATGATTCGGTCGGGAAACAAGAGATCTTAGCCCTTTCCGCCAGGATTGATGAGCTTACCCTCAAAGAGAACACAGAGATCTTATATTCACGGGTTGTGAAGAACAAGGTTCTCACCATTTTTGAAAAGATCTACAGGACCGGAATCCTGGAACAGGGAGCCGGTAATTCGCCTCTGATACCTGTAAAAGGCGGGTTGATGATTGTGAGAAATAACCGGGCCGAAAAGATCCCAGTAGGACAGCTATACACTTTAAAGACTGCCTATTCTGAGGCAAACACGGCCCTTGAACAACTCAAAAACAGTGATGCTGATTTAAAACAAATCATAGGGAAATTTAATGCGGAAGATTATCTGGCAGTCAATCTTTCATACGACCAGGAGAAAACGGAAGCTGAAAAGCAAAAGATTCTGGAAAATCTCTCTACTACCTATGGAGTGGTTCAGGAGGGAGAAAGAATTGTATCACAAGGCGATGTAATCTCTCCACGCACATTTCTGATTCTTGAATCCCTAAAATCAGCTGTTGAAAAAAGCAGGGGAGATCTGACAAAATATTACCTAATTGTAATTGGTAAGGCTGTATTTATCACGATGTTACTGCTCACACTTTTCCTGTTTATTTACAATATCCGGCGAAAAGTATTGCAGTCAAAACGGGATATCACTTTTACATTGGTTATGATGATTTTGATGATCCTTTTTTGCCGGATTATCGTATCGTCGAATACTATTCCTATTTACATTGTTCCATTTACAGCACTTGCGCTGATAATCCGAACTTTCCTGGATGCACGTCTGGCCATTTTTGTCAATACAATTACGGCCCTTATTGTAGGATTTATGGTGCCCAACGGATATGAGTTTGTACTTCTTACTATCCCTGCCGGTAGTATTGCGGTTATCAGTCAGAACAACCTTCAACGGCGCGATCAGTTAATCCTGACCTCGCTGATCATCTTCTTCGTTTACGCATTTACCTATATCGGAATCTCGCTGATTCAGGAAGCTAACCTTGCAGCTATAGACTGGGAGGTTATGAAATGGTTTCTGATCAATGCCGCACTCACGTTAATTACATACCTCGTCGTTTTTGTGATCGAAAAATCGTTCGGGTTCGTCTCTGATGTAACACTTATTGAACTTTCATATTCGAATCAGAAACTGTTGCGAAGGCTCGCAGAAGAGGCTCCGGGAACTTTTCAGCATTCACTTCAGGTTGCAAATCTTGCAGAGGAGGCAATTTCACGACTTGGGGGAAATCCGCTCCTTGTCAGGGCAGGTGCACTCTATCATGATATTGGCAAATTGATGAATCCACAATATTTTATTGAGAATCAAACATATGGTTCCAATCCGCATGACCAGCTCACCATCGAAGAGAGTGCAAGAATAATCATGGAACATGTACCTAATGGTGTTGAACTTGCCAGAAAAAATCAAATACCGGAACAGATCATCGACTTTATAAAAACTCACCATGGAACAACTTTTACGAGCTATTTTTATATCCAATTAAATAAACAACCGGACCAGAAGATTGATGAATCACTTTTTACTTATCCGGGGCCAATTCCTTCAACACGCGAAACGGCAGTTGTGATGCTTGCTGACAGCATTGAAGCGGCCTCCAGAAGTTATGACAAAAAAGACAATCACCGGTTTGCAGAACTGATAGAGTCTATATTTGAGCAAAAAATCAATGCAGGACAACTCGACGATGCCCCGTTAACTTTCAAGGATATTACAATGCTCAAACAAATCTTCCTTGAAAAATTATTAAATATCTATCACGTCAGGAAGAATACTTACCCTAAAAAAGATTAATTTTTCCAGGATAAAACCTTTAACAAGATTAGCACGATAGTTGTTAGAATTTACAAACAGACCTGATAGGTTCAAAAACTTGTCAGGTCTCATATTAAAACATACAAATAAACACTTTTTTCATGTACAAAATCCTCTGTTCAGCTTTTATCCTCGCTCTTCTCCTGGCTATAAGCTGTAAAAAAGATAGCTCAACAACCCCGGTTAAGACGGTTGATCCCAAGGTGAAATTCACGGCTGATACTTTTAATGATTTATATTTATGGTACGAAACACTGCCTGCCGTAGACCTTACAACGGTAAAAACACCAGATGATTATATCAGTTTAGTAAAAAACGCAAAAGATAAGTGGAGTTTTACAATGTCCTATACTGATATGACTAACTTACTCCAAAACGGGGTGAGCACCGGTTGGGGCGTAGGATTAGGTTTTGACGCGCAAACCATCCTACGAATATTATACGTCTACAATAATAGTGCAATGGGTAACGCAGGGGTTAAACGGGGCTGGCAACTCAAGACAATAAACGGGAAATTAGTTTCATCAATGTCTGTAAGCGTTATCAATACTGCTTTGGGAAATACAAGTAATTCATTTGGATTCATAAAAAACGACGGATCGGAAACAACTCTTCAAATGACCAAAGGCAATATCGGAATAAATTCGGTTCTGTTTTCAACAATTTTCTCATCAGGCAGCAAAAAGATCGGTTATCTTGTATTCAATGAATTCCTTGGAAGTTCAATTAAAGAACTCAACAGTGTGTTCAATAATTTTTCAACATCAGGAATCACCGATTTGATCCTTGATCTCCGGTACAATGGCGGAGGTACACTTGATTGTGCTGATTCACTGGTGGCAATGATTGCAGGAAAATCGTTTAAAGATAAAACCTACAACACATTAATTTACAATAACAAACATACAAGCCTTGGATTTTCGAGCACGATAAAACTAAAGAGTAACAGTGTGCAGTTGAATAAACTAGTCGTAATAACAACAAAATCAACTGCTTCAGCAAGTGAGCTCGTTATTTCGGGGCTGAAACCTTACATGAATATGAAACTAATTGGTTCAGTAACCCAGGGTAAACCGGTGGGTATGAATATTGCGGGGGATACTAAACTGGATATTGCGGTTGCTCCTATCAGTTTCAGGAATGTAAATTCGCAGGGATATACCGACTATTTCGATGGAATTCCGGTTGATTTCACAGTAACCGATAATGCTGCGCAGGATTGGGGAGATCAGGCTGACCTGTGTCTGACTGCCGCACAGAACTATATTTCAACAGGTGCGATAGGTTTTATGCCAACAGTAAAATCGGCTGTAACTTCAGATAGAATTATTTATAAGGGGAGTGACACTCCGGTTGAGAATCTTTTTGGCACTATGACGAGCATTATAGTTAAATAAGAATTCATCGTTTCTCAGGGTGCCGATAGCGATTGGCTTGAATGGCAGTAACTAATTGACATTTATTCTTAACCCTGTCTGAAATAGGTAACTTTCATCAATCGAAAATCTGCCTGCTTCCAGTTTCGAGTCGCCAGATGCAATAAGAGTAATATTTAAATTACTTACATT
>CAIOOC010000872.1 GCA_903859795.1 uncultured Bacteroidia bacterium | reverse complement strand
CGAATCGGCATAGCATAATAATAGGCTGAACCTGTATTATTATAAATTACCCCCATAGTTAAAACATTGAGTTCAGCTGTCCAGTAAGTCAATCCATTATCATATTCATCAGTACCATCCAGATGGCTATAATTGCCACCTGCTTGTGTGAAAAAATAATTCCTTACATTTAAATCTAAGTCAAAATCTCCTAATGAGCTGTGGTTATTATCCGGGAGCCTGATAGTAGCACCAAGTTCAGATAATAATTGCTTCCAATCCTCTTTGCTTGGAATTCGCCATCCTTCAGGAGCTAATCCGCGAGGGTCTTCAAGAGCACTCCGCATATATAATTTCCCCTGCTTGGAATTGTTCTCTTCATTGTTATCATAGTATAAATAACCACCTCTATTTTTTCCGAATCTAATCCCACCACAAGAATCATCAGTCATTTCCTGTTCTATTATTTCTTCACCATTCTTATAGTTGCCTACTTTTAGGTTCTCAGCCATCCATATTTGTTCACCTATTTTTACGGTCTTGTAAATATTGCCGTCAATGTCTGTTAATGTAATATTTCCCATAAAATAATAATTTAAAAGTATTGTCGCCAAGACCTCCCATGGCAATGATTATGTGATTTTCTTTCATTTATTATCACTTAAAATTTTCATTTATTGTAACTACTCATCCTTCACTCCCTGTGGCAAACCTCCTATAGATTTAAAGGAAAGATTGACCACTGCTACTTGGGAAAAACGAGGCGAAAACCTAAATCGAAGTGGCGGCGGGTTGGCTTGGAATAGTTGCGGTTCGCCGACCTGCAGCAGAATGCAAAGTAGCCCTGACAACCACCGCGGAACACGCGGTCCAACCCCTTTGTGGGGCCCTGCGGGTTAGTATGAAACCCGGTTGAATACTCACCATACCAATCTGCACACCATTCCCAGACATTACCATGCATATCGTAAAGCCCCCAGCTGTTCGGGTTGTAAAGTCCTACGGGCAGGTTTTTTTCGCCCTCAATATTTGCTTCTTGGTTGGTAATTGTTTTGCCTGTATTATATGAGGTGGTTGTACCTGCACGACATGCATATTCCCATTCGGCTTCGGTTGGCAAACGGCCTCCAACCCAACGGGCAAAATCGCTGGCATCGTCCCATGAAACATTGCAAACCGGATGTTTCTTTCTTCCCCAGCCAAAATCGTCTGGCTTTTCCCTGCCCATTTCGTCGCAAAAAGCATCGTACTGCTCGAAGGTAATTGCATATTTGCTCATGCAAAAGGCACTTAAGGTAACCTGATGTTGAGTTTCATCATCATATCTTTTTTCTTCATTGGTTTCCATAATAGAGCCTTTAGGAATTTCTGCCCATTCGACAGGACTACCCATCATAAAAGTGCCTGCAGGAATTTCTACCCATTCAATTGGAATTGGCGTTTGTGGTATTTGTTTTTGTCCGGTTTTCCTGTCCGATATTAATAAGGTTTTCGACTCCACGCTGGATCAATTCGAGCTGACATTCCAATGTAGCATTCATTTCGTTGGTTTTAAAGGTTAGGCAAAT
>CAIOOC010000871.1 GCA_903859795.1 uncultured Bacteroidia bacterium | reverse complement strand
TAAGAATTTCCGCACTCGGAGTTGAGAATCTCAGCCAACTCGGAGTTGGGAAAGCAGAAGGAGCGCCAAAACTAACAGTTGTTGATCTTAATGGAGACGGTATTAATGAATACCAACTTGAGAACGACAGTGTCAGGGTGGTGCTTCTGGCTACCGGCGGACGTGTCATTGAGTATTTTGTAAAATCGAGAAACGATAATGTCCTGTTTAAACTATGGCCGGAAAAGCCTGCTGACGACAAACGGGAATTCCGCAAAAGAGGCTATTATCCATTCGGGGGTTTCGAAGATTTCCTTGGTCAGGGAAGTATGGAAGGTCACAAAGTCTACGCAGCTGAGATCATTAAAAAAGAGGGCGATTGGGTTAGTGTTAGGATGACTGCAGATTATTTCGGCAACAAGCTGGAAAAAACATTTACACTTTATGGGAATTCACCTCTTCTTGAAGTTCGTTATGCCATGACTTTTAAAAATCCTGAGGCCAAAGTAATCGCTCCGGTACCAATTCTGGTGCTGGGTAAAAGTCACGATACTAGGGATATATTCACAGTTCCGGAGAACGACGGACTGAAGGAGTATCATATGAAGCCGGAGTTTTACTTTGGGAAGGTTATCTTTCCGAGGGAGGGTTGGGATTCCGGGTATGACCCAAAAGAAGACATTGCCTTTGTCGGAGCCTTTCCTGTTACCCGTCCGTTGTTCCTGCATATGTTCCAGAATCTGGCAACCAACGGCGATGCCCATTACGACTTCAATGAATTCCAGCCGTGGGTTCCGATTGCTCAGAAAACAACTTCCTATTTTACCTACTATTTGTGGGGGGCCGGAGGAAAATGGCAGAATAGTCTGAAGGAGCTGAGAGATAGGAACCTTATTACTGTTCATTAGAAAATACTATCTGCCAATTTATTGAATTACCATAAACACGACAACATATTAAATAATATCAGACGACTTTTTAAATTATTAAACAGAAACAATTATGAAAAACAAGCTTCAGAAATGTTTTTTACTATCCCTTCTGGCACTGGTTATATCAGCTGGTACAGCTTACACTCAAAATCTGGAGGGTTTTCAGAACAATGGTTCATTTGCTCCGGACAAGAACTCTGTAACTACTGATTTTCAATTCAACGGTTACACGAATTACTGGCACGACAGTTACCGTAAATGGGTAAGGTACGGAAATCTTATTAAGATGGCCATCCCTGATGTTAATTATAGCGTTGCACAGAGTAAGGTTGATATCGCCGAGGATCTAATGATTCCGGGACTTTCCCTTCAGGAAGGATTTTTAAACAGCCTTTTATCCGATCAGTATATTTTGCTTGATCAGCCAACGCTTCAAAAGCTCGGTGAAACCATTGCCGGTAATAATGTACTTGTTTTGGATGATCCGGAGACCGAAACCGGCAAAAAACTGGCAGATAAACTTCCCAAAGACGATGGATGGAAAGAGAAACTTAAAAGTCATCAGTTTGGAGCGAAAGATTTTGTCGAGGTAAATGCCTTTTATCTTGAAAACGGGGCTAAAAAATTGTACGTTATTTTATCCAGAGATAAAGCACTTCGGGACAAAGTAGCTGCACTTATTACAGAAACCAAAGACCTTTTAGGCAAATATGATCTTCGTCGGGGCTGGTTTGGGGCTGAAACGCTGTTAAAAAGCGTAACCTGTACAGCAGGACATCCGCTCGAGGTGATTGGGAAGGGGATGAACGAAGGCAATAGCTGGTTCACCTTCAGTGGTTATATGGAATTTCTGGAACAGAAAGAACTAATAAACTGGTTAGCAAAAGTGAACCTTCCGGTTATCGCCGATGTCGGTTTTGGCGGTCAGATTTATGGTTGCAAGAATTATGAGGGTTTGCAGGTGCAGAGCATGTTTACAAAAGACTCCTGGATCAAATATGCACATGAAAAAGAGGGCTACGCGTTCCGGGCTGTTTATGATCCGGAGGCTGATCCTTTTCATTATGACGGATATATTGCCAGTGAAGGAAATAAAGAACAAATTGATAACGAGAAGGTTCCGTTCGTTACCACTACAGGTACACTCGATAGTGATGCAATACCGTGCATGGTACTCTTTGTAAATAAAGGGGAGCAACTGACAAAGCAACTGATGTGGGAGGCCATCATGGATCGCCGCGAAGTGGGAATTCTTGGCAGCGGAAAAATGATGGGCCCGGCACTTTACAGAAATGCACTCGAATTATTGCTTCTTGACCGGGTTTTTATCGAAGAGTATTTTGGTGACCGTGTTAGTCTGGAAGCTTCCACAAAGGATTACATGCTAAACGTAACGGTAGACAATACCTACCCCCATCCACTTGCAGGAACGCTGGAGGTTGTGCTTCCACCTGAATTGAAAATCACAGGAGCCTTGACTGCCCAG
>CAIOOC010000870.1 GCA_903859795.1 uncultured Bacteroidia bacterium | reverse complement strand
ATATAGTTTGACGATTCATATCAATCTGATTTACAATAATTTAATTTAAGAAATAGTTGCTTGGAATATGGTTGAATATGGTTGAAATAGTTAATTAGATTCAGGGCCCCTGCAATCTCTCCCACTTTCGAATTTCTATATATTCCTTTAGATTTCAATTTATTTCTACCGTTTTCAATATATTTCTGTCAATTTCAATTTATTCCACACAACTTAATCTTTTAAGCCATGCAATCGAAATATTCAGGTCTGCAACAGCTTCTGTTTGTTTGTTTTCATATTCAAGAGTCTGTTGCCTGACACGCAAAATTCCTGTCAGATCGGTCTGCGAGGTGCCAAAACTTTTGACCATGATATTAAGAGATTTTGAGGCCAGCTGATACTGTTCCTTATAAAGCTTCAGACGTCGGTGTGCATCAAGAAACAATTGCATTGCCTGGTAATACTCGGTCTGAAGCGCATTGGCAGTAGCCTGATAATTATAGGACGAGGCCGATTTTAATAAATCAGCTTCCGCCTGCATCGCCTTGTATTTTTTCCGGTAAATCGGTAAAGTAACCGTTACCATCGGCATGATCATATCTTTCCCGTTCATCGGTGAAATTGACATATCGCTTTTATTAATGAGTGAATAATTAAGACCAATTCCAACCATTGGATAGCCCATATGGCTAACCATCTGCTTCCGTGCATCCAGCGATTTTTGCTCATACTGAAGCATCCCAAGCATCGGATTGTTACTATGTATACTGTCTGATATCACCATAAGCGATGGCTGAAAGGGATTGGCTATCAATGTATCAGGGAGTGACACTTCAGCCTTTAACGGCCTGTTCAGGTAGCTGTTTAACTGAGCTGCAATTGTCTGGCTTTGCGATTTAAGTAATTCTATAGCATTCACAAGATCACCAATTTCAATCTGGATACGGTAAATATCGGTAAGACCAGAACTTCCTGATGAGGATCCCATGGCGTTGCCGGGCATTGATGACGGAGGCAGGTTTGAACCTGACCCAACATTATTGCCTTGATTTCCACTCATACTGTTCATACCGGATGATCCGACACCAGCGTACTGGACTGTAACCTGCAATCCGGCATTTAATGGCTGAGTGGCACTACCCGCTGAAGGACCAGCTTTAAATTTTACAACAGCCAATCTTTCAATCGTACGAAGCAGCGCAATATTCTTTTCCGAGATCCTGATATTCTGCTTTATCCGGTTCAGATCATACCATGCACGCTGCACATCATAAAATACCTGAAGTTTGGCGTCACGAAATAACTCAAATTTCGCTTTGGCCATCAATCCCATTTCATCTTTGGCATTCTTTAACACTCCAAACCAGGGGAACATTTGCATCAGCCGGATATCGGCAACCTGTTTACCCGAAACCAGTTCCATCGGGCTAAGAAAGATCCCGGTACTTAGTTCGGGGTCGGGTAAACTGCCTACCTGGGGAATCTTCTGCAGGGCTGCCTGGTATTCAGCATATTTCTGCAAAACGGCAGGATTGTTTTTTGCTGAAATCGCAAGATAATGCATCAAAGAATCCTGGGACCAGGCATAATTTGATGGGAATAAAAAGAAAATTATGGAAATAAATAGAAATAAGTTGTTTTTCATCCTGTTAAAAGATGAAGCATTGAAGATAAACTTAAACCAGGCTTGTTTTCCGGGTGAACAGCCTTTAAAATTGGGTTCATGTTTTATCATGACTTTCTCTGCCTTTTTTAGTTGTGATTGCAATGAAGTTATTAAGCTTGATAAGTAATACAGAAGCCATTCCTTTAATGTTTTCGAACTCTTCCTTTGAGATTTTTTCTCTCTCTGACAATAATTCGAGCCAATGTATAAAAGCCTCAAAATGAGATGCCCTACAGTTATAATAAAACCGAATCTTATCAAGATAATGATATCCACCATAACTTTCCGCAATATTTGCACCGACTGAATCCACAGATCTTAAAAATTGATTCCCTATATGTTTTTTATCTTCAAAAGACATTCTGCAAAATATTATCCATGCAATCGGGGATAACTTTCTTGACAGCTTATATACTTCCAGGTTCTTCAATTCAATATAGTTTTGATTCTCCATGATCATAATTTTTAGAGAATTTATAGATGTTAACCTATTGAATTTAAATATATTATCCGACAAAAGAATCGTTTTACAATCGTTTATTTCAACCAAATTTCAATGTATTTCTATTTATTTCCCCTTGCCCACTTCAATTTATTTCCTTTTTTTATTTCTATCTATATCCCTACTTCAATCCTCTTTCCCTCCACATCGCCTGAAACATTGGCACTACAAAGACTGTCATTACCTGAATAACCAAACCACCAAACATGGGAATTGCCATTGGAATCATGATGTCAGACCCTTTGCCATTTGATGATAATACAGGTAAAAGGGCGATTACTGCAACAGCAGTAGTCATCATCGCAGGGCGGACACGCCTCATCCCGGCTGAAACCACGGCTTCGCGCACATCGTGCACAGTTGCCGGATGTCGCTCCTCAAATACCTGGTGAATGTAGGTTCCCATGATCACCCCGTCGTTTGTCGCGATTCCAAACAAGGCGATAAATCCCACCCAGACAGCCACACTTAAATTAACGGGATGCATCTGGAATAGGTCTCTCAGGTTGATACCACCCACTGAAAAATTGAGGAACCAATCCTGCCCATATAGCCACAACATGATAAAACCACCGGCAAAGGCAACGAAAACCCCCGAAAAGTGAATAAATGATGCAGTGACCGTCCTGAACTGAAAGTATAACAGCAAAAATATCAGCAGAAGACTAATGGGAATTACAATCGCCAATCGCTTTGTCGCCCTAAACTGATTCTCATAATTGCCTGCAAATTTGTACGATACGCCAGGTGAGAGTACAAGTGAGCCTGATTTTATTTTTTGCCGTAGAATTTCTGCCGCTTCATCAACCACGTCCACCTCTGCCTTCCCTGCAATTTTATCGAAGATTACATATCCGTTTAAAAAAGTATTTTCACTGCGGATCATCTGAGCACCACGGTTGTAATCGATATCGGCAATTTCACCAAGCGGAACCTGAGTGCCATTTGTCGCAGGGATTAAAATTCGTTTTATATCGTCTGGATTATCGCGCAATTCACGAGCATACCTGACCCTGATCGGGAATCTTTCACGCCCTTCAACCGATGACGACAAAGCCATCCCGCCAACAGCCACCTGAAGTATTTCCTGCACATCACTGACAGTCATCCCATATCGTGCCATCGCCTCACGGTTAAGTTTTATCTCCAGATAAGGTGCGCCAACTGCCCGATCATAGAAGACCGACGAACCTTTGACAGATGGGACATCTTTCAGGGCCTGCTCAAGTTGCATGCCCGCCTTCTCGATCGCTTCGAGATCCGGACCATAGACTTTCAGCCCCATTGGTGCACGCATTCCTGTCGAAAGCATTACCAGCCGCGTTTCGATCGGCTGTAATTTTGGCGCTGATGTCAGGCCCGGAATATTGGTTACTTTTACTATCTCGTTCCAGATATCGTCTGGCTTTTTTATTTGAGGCCGCCACTGACGGAAGTACTCACCGTTATTATCCTGTATCAGAAATTGATTGAAATTGGCAGAGATGGTTTGAAACAAATTGAAATTTGCAGAAATAAATTGAAACTGATTGAAACTTGTTGAATTATCAGAATAGGGCCTTTCTATGGTAACCAACTTATTATCAATATTAATTAAAAAAACCTCTTTATACTTATTATACTTTATCTCCTTAATTCTATTCCCATCAAATTCTTTCTTATTTCCACTTATTTCTATTTTATTCCTATTTATTTCTATTGCTTTTCTTATTTCTGCAATATTCATTACAAAATTTCCATTCCCATCCACGTTGAATTTCTGTCGTTGCCCGTTTTCGTCAAGAATGTATTCAGACCGATAATTTATCGTGTTCTCAAACATCTGCACCGGTGCAGGATCGAGCGCCGAATTGACGCGCCCCCATTTTCCAACGGCTACCTCAACCTCGGGAATCGCAGTAAGGTGCTTATCGAGAATTTTGATGTACTCAAGATTCTTTTCGATGCTTGAATGAGGCATGCTCGTTGGCATCAAAAGGAAGGAACCTTCGTTGAGAGAAGGCATAAACTCCTTTCCTGTCCCTGGAAATGTATTTGACGGATGTTGCCAAAAAGCAGTTTGCCTGAAGCTTTTCCACCCCATTTTTTCAGCACCGGTGGCAATAAATCCGAATGTTTTATCGAATCCAAGCCAGACCAGTAGTCCGAAAACAAAGGTAACAGCAGGAATAATAAGGAATTTCCGTTTGTGTGCTAAAGCCCATCGCATAATATCCTGATAAAAATGAACCATTGACATCAGCAGTGCAAGAATTACCCCAATAATCCCACCCACGAACAGGAAGTTTGCCAGGATAGAGTTGTGGGCGCCCAGCGGTAGCCATTCTATCGTGAGATACCAGGATGCTACCAGAACAGTAATAGCGATGTTGATGTAATTCGGGAGATCCCTGCGGTAATCAGGCCACTTGTAATCCACGATATTATTTATACCTATCGCAATCAGCGCCAGAGCAGGCCAGGTATCCCAAATCATGATAAAAAGAATTCCTGCCACAACCAAAGCACCATTCCATACCTTACGAATCTTTTGGGTATCGATGCGAATTGAAAAGAAAAGGTATGTTAATGTAGGTAATATAATAATCCCAAGAAGAAATGCAGATACCAGGGCGAACGTTTTGGTCAATGCCAACGGGTGAAACAACTTCCCCTCGGCAGCCTGCATCGCAAAAACGGGCAGAAAACTCACGATTGTTGTTGCAATTGAGGTAACCACCGCAGCCCGCACTTCTGTCATCGCGAGGTAGATTACTCCAAGCAGATTCTTTCCCCTGATCCCTTTATTTTCGGGCATATCAAGGTGTCGCAGGATATTTTCCACGTCTACAATCCCAATGTCAACCATTACTCCAATTGCGATTGCAATTCCGGACAGGGCGACAATATTCGCTTCAACGCCGAACAGGCGCATCAGTATAAATGTCATCAAAACCCCGATGGGCAATAGCCCGGCAACAATCAGTGATGCCCTGAGATTCATAACAAGAACTATGATAACAATGATGCTGATCAGAATTTCGTGGGAAAGGGCCGATTCAAGTGTACCAATCGTTTCGCGGATCAGCCCGGTCCTGTCGTAGAAGGGGACTATTGTCACTTTTGAAACAGTTCCGTCAGGAAGTGTTTTTTGCGGTAAACCTGCATCTAAGTCCTTTATCTTATCCTTAACATTATTAATAACATCCATCGGGTTTGAGCCGTAACGTGCAACAACTACAGCTCCGACGGCTTCTGATCCCGCTTTGTCAAGGCCACCCCGCCGGGTTGCTGGGCCAAATGCAACGTGAGCCACGTCTTTAATCCTAACCGGGACATTGTTGCGAACGGCAACCACTGAGATCTCAAGGTCGTTTAAATTTTTTACATAACCCAAACCGCGAATGATGTATTCAACGTTATTAAGTTCCATTGTCTCAGCACCAACATCAAGGTTACTTTTCCGGACCGCATTCATCACATCCATAGTTGAAACATTGAATGCTT
>CAIOOC010000869.1 GCA_903859795.1 uncultured Bacteroidia bacterium | reverse complement strand
GAACACGCCAACCTGATCAAGGTCATCGGTGAAAAGCCGGAAGAGTTGCCCGATCCAAAACGAACAGAAAAACATCAATTCTATATCCTGATTCAGAACAATAACCAGCAGGTGAAAGTCGACCTCAATAATTTGAAGGACTTACCCACTGCAGCGCTTCAGGAACTAAGCCGGGCAATTTACGGAGGGAACGAAATCACCGAGGCTGATGCTGAAGAAATCATGCACTCATGATCACCGAACTGATTGATTTAAACGGACCACAACAGCTTTCTGTCATTAATGATGCAGAAAGCGAAGTCGATATTCATGGTCGTGGTACCGGGAAGTCCTATGTGATCGGTTGGGAGATGAACCAGATTGTGCGTAACATGCCCCGGTCAATTACCTCAATCACCGGCCGGACATTTGGACAGATTTACACACGAACGCTTCCTTCAACGCTTAAATTTCTCGAAAAGCTGGGAAGTGAGAAAGACAAGGATTTTGTGATTGGTCATAAGCCAACCAGAAAACTGGGATTTAAAGAGCCCTATGAGAAAGTGACCAAGTACGATAACTTTATTTCGTTTTCGAATGGCTCCGGATTTCTGATGTTGTCACAGGAAAGGCAAGGCTCGGCGCGTGGTCCCAACCTTGACCGCGAAATCGTTGATGAAGCGCTTACCCTGAATAAGCAGCGGTATGATGAAGAAGTATCACCTGCCAACCGTGGCAATGAAGAATACTTTGGCTTCAAATCGCCCAAATGCATCAAACAACACCACGGGTTTCGGTATGTTTCCTCAATGCCTTACACCAGGGAGCAGTCCTGGCTTTTAAAGTATGGTGATTACTATATGGAAGAAGCCGGCATCCCTATTTTCGATACCTGGAACCGGATCGTAAAACTTCAGCTGCAGCTGATCGAAGCGCACAAAGCCGGAGATAAACGGTTATTCAAAGATATCTGGAATGAAACGGCCCGGCTGAAAAAGAAAATCGCGCCGTTTGTGTCAAAAGATGGAATCCTTTTTACGCTGGCGAACGCTTTTGACAATATCCGTAACCTGGGAATGTCCTATATTGCCCGGGAATATGACAAGCAAAACCTCCTTACCTTTATGGTTGAAATTCTGAACTGGATCATTGACCAGATTGAGGACTGCTATTACCATCTCGACAGCCAGGTGCATATCTATTATGATGCGTACAATGACGATTATATCAGGGGAGTAGCAGAGAACAGCAACTGGGATATCGCACAGCTTGAAAATGAGAATTGTCTGTTCGATCTGGATTGTGATCCAAACAGACCACTCGAGATCGTTCCGGATTGGGGTTCCAAGATTGCACTGTTTTCCATTGCCCAGGAACGGAACTACAATTTTGTGACAAAGATCGTTGAGTCTGTCGATTGTACGATCAATGAAGTATTTGTAAAGGCAAATACACCAGGCGTAATGATCGATGACCTGGTTGATAAGACCTGTAACTATTATGGTCCTCACCCTACCCGACGGATCATTT
>CAIOOC010000868.1 GCA_903859795.1 uncultured Bacteroidia bacterium | reverse complement strand
ATTCCAATCCCGATCATGAAAAGAATAATTATCGTTGCCATTATGGGTTTCATGGCATCTGCCGGCATTGCTCAAACATCCCTTGTAAAAAACGGAAAGTCAACCGGACGTATTGTTGCGGACCAGCGGAATAAAACAGATCAGCAGGCAGCAACCTTATTCAATATTTTTGTCAAAAAGATAACCGGAACTAATTTACCGATTGTTTCCGCAAACACAAAAAGAGAGCGGGGAGATCTGGTTATTGAGAGCCAATCAGGACCAAAAACATCAGGAATCGAAGAAGACGGATTCAGACTTACCGGCAATGACTCAACATTCTGTATCCTCGGCGCAAAAGGTTCCGGAACTGTTTATGGTGTAGTGACCTTACTCGAGGATTATTTTGGAGTACATTATTATGCTGCAAACAGCTGTACTTTCCCCCATCTTAGTGAACTGCTTCTTCCCGGGAACATCAGCAGAACAGAGAATCCGAGCTTCCGTTTCCGTCAGACTCAGGCGTATAGTCTTGCGACAGATACGCTTTATAAGATATGGCACCGGCTGAAGGAACCGCGGGAGATTTTTGCAGGTAATTACTGGGTGCATACCTTCGACCGGATCATGCCTTCGGGGAAATACGGGAAAGAGCATCCCGAATATTTTTCGTTTATCAATGGTCAGCGGCGGCCGGGAGCTGCAAGCCAGTGGTGTCTGACAAATCCTGAAGTTTTTGAACTGGTTTGCACTAAAATAGATTCCATATTCAGGGCAAATCCCGGCCGGCATATCATATCGGTGAGTCAGAATGACGGAAACAGCACCAATTGTTCGTGTGAAAAATGTAAGGCCATTGACGACGCAGAAGGGGGTCCATCGGGCAGCCTAGTCTATTTCCTGAATAAACTTGCCGCCCGTTTTCCGGACAAGGAATTCTCGACCCTCGCCTATCTCTATTCGGTAGCTCCCCCGACACATATTAAACCGTTGCCAAATGTCAATATCATGTTATGCGATATTGATTGTTACCGGGAGGTGAGTCTTACCGAAAATGTATCCGGTCAATCCTTTATGAAGAACATGGAGGGATGGTCCAAAATTTCGGACAATATTTTTGTTTGGGATTACGGGATTAACTTCGATAATTTTATCTGTCCTTTCCCGAATTTCCATGTTTTACAACCTAACATGAGGCTGTTCAGAAAGAACAATGTGAACATGCACTTCTCACAAATCGGGGGAAGTAAAGGTGGGGATTTCTCTGAACTGCGGAGTTATGTTGTTTCCAAATTGCTCTGGAATGTAAACTGCAATGTCGATTCCGTGGTCCAGTCATTCCTCAAGGGCTATTATGGCGATGCGGCCACTTTTCTTTACAGGTATATGAAGATTCAGGAGGGGGCACTTTTGGGCAGTAACATTCCGTTGTGGATTTACGACACCCCCATCACCCACAAAAATGGGATGCTGAATGCCAGGCTGCTACGCCGCTACCGCGAACTCTTTGACGATGCAGAAAAAGCTGTAAAATCTGACAGCATCATGCTCAGGCGTGTCTGGCAGCAGCGGTTATCTATCCAGTACGCCGAACTGGAGATTGCCCGGACCACAGGCATTGAGCATGTTGATTGGATCAAAAATGAGCTTTCAGTTTTCAGAAGCCGTGCCCATGCTTTGGGTGTGACGAGCCTGAACGAGCGGAATAACACCATTGAGGCCTATTGCGATCTGTACCTGCAGCGCAATCTTCCGGGTTCACGGAAAAGTCTGGCCCACCTGGCTAAGGTTAATTACCCGCTGCCGCCGGACAAACCATACGATAAAATTGCGGATAAGGCACTGACTGATGGTCTTTTGGGCGGTGCCACCTTCAACGAGAGCTGGATCGGCTGGAGCGGGAAAGACGGAGAGGTGATTATAGACCTGGGTGAAGTGAAAGAGATCGAGTCGGTGCAGGCAGATTTTCTCCACAAACTGGGTTCGTGGATTTTACTGCCCAAAAGTGTTACCTGCTACACCTCGATTGACAATGCCACTTTTAACCTCATGGGGAAACAGGAGATCAAAGAAGACCGGTCGGTAGAGGTAAAATATGTCAACGTTGGGGTTACCTCAAAAGAGAAAATTAAAGCGCGCTATATTAAGTTTCATGTCGAAACGCTGGGTCTTTGTCCCTCATGGCATTACGGAGTCGGCTATCCGGCATGGTTTTTTATCGATGAGGTGTGGGTGTATTGAAAATTGTTGTCAAAACCAACGAAATGTCATCATTCGAAAAATGCTCTTTTTGGGGTCTGGAATGAGTCATATTGCCTAAACTTAAATAGAAGAATAAGAATAAATATTTACTAAGTTTGTTGTGAGGAATTGTTTTTCAGGATGTTATTTAATACTTCAAATTTATGATCTGGGCTGCGGTTTTGATCGGAGGATTGTTTTTGGGGATGTTGATACTTTTAGAGACAGGAAGAAAGATTGGACTCTACAAATTCAGAAAGGACCCTGAGGGTTTTCAAAAAGGAATTGGTGCAGTTGAAGGGGCTGTTTTTGGACTTCTTGGGTTGTTTATTGCCTTTACATTTTCAGGTGCCGTAAGCAGATGGGATGCACGTCGTAATCTGATCACCGAAGAGGTTAACGCTATCGGGACCGCATTTCTGCGTATTGACCTTCTTCCTGCAGAAAAACAACCGGAAATAAAGAACTTATTCAGAAGCTACGTCGATACACGCATTGAGACCTATAAAAATGGTGAAAATAAAAGCCAGGTTCAAGCAAGTCTGAACAGTGCCGCCCAATTGCAAAGCAAAATCTGGACACTCGCAATTTCATCTTCACAGAGTCAGGGGGCCTCTGCTGATGCACAGAAGCTTCTGCTCCCGGCTTTAAATGCTATGATAGATATCACAACGACCCGTGTTGTAGCCTCTGAAACACATCCGCCGGTCATTGTCTTCTATTTGCTGTACCTGATGAGTCTGATGAGTGCCTTGCTGGCTGGTTACGATTTATCAGGCAGTAGGACGATAAATTTCCTGCATATGGTTGTTTTTGCGGCCATCATTTCAATAACTGTTTATGTAATCCTTGATATTGAGTATCCTCGTCAAGGCCTTTTCCGAATAGACACTTTCGACAAGTATCTGATTGATCTTAGAACGAGTTTGGGTTAATCTCTTATTTTCGAAGTTATTACTACGATCTTTAACATCTTTAAAGGATTAAAAAAACTGAGGGTTTTGGACTTAATCTACTTCAACCCAAGGATAAACGTCCCTTTCAGATGCTCCCCCTTTTTAAATTCCGGACGTGGTCCCGTAAAAAACCGGCACGATCCCGGGCCGTTCAGACCTGCAACGAAAAAGCGGACCTTTTCACCGTCAACCCATGACCGGGCATTTTGCGATCCATCAGATTTTACAACAATACCCTGATTCTTTTCATCTGTCAAAGATGCACTCAAGATATGATCTTTAGTACTTCTGAAGTCATTGGTCCCCAGTTTATTCGAATTATCCTTCCACTCTCCTTTGGGCACTTCCCTGGGAACCTCAACATATTTCACGTTTCGCGCCATTGCTTTGGCTGTCCCCTTAAGTCTGTTAATATCATTAGCAGGATAGGTCGTCCACAACCCTTTGCGTTCCCAGGATAACTGATCGAACGAACGAGGTAAAGTAAACAGAAGTCCGAACTGACGCAACAGGTTTTTACCGGTAAAATCTGCCATGGCTTCATAATCATAGCTCATCATGACAGTGCCATCGGGGTTGAAAATATATTCCTGGCTCCCTTTTATTTTATTGCCGATAACCCCTGTTAAACTGACACGTACAGCTTCCCCTGTGTTTTGCAGGGCCGAAACTGATGTTATTTTAAATTCTTTATCGGGCTGAATATCGAGAGGCTGTATATTCTGGGTATAGTTATTCGCTGCAACATCAGGTGCCCCACCGTCATCCTCATTAAATGGGACCAAAAGCATCGTCCCTCCATCCGAAAACTGAGTTTCTCCTTTCAAGGTACACGACAACGAACCATCTGTTTTACCTATTTTATATAGTGCATTTCCGGAATTAATCATAAAATAATTATTCTCTTCTTTCAGAATCGGATTCACTTTTATTTTCGAACCTGCAGGTTTATCCGATTGACCGGTCTCAATAACCTCCTGCTGGCAAATAAAGCCGCGTGGGTCAGTAAAAGTAAGAATCAGTTTACCATTTTGTTTCGATCCCTTTAAATCGATTTCAGCTGACCCTTTCGCCAAAGGCCCGATATTTACATGAACAGGGAAAACCCTCTCCCCGATTTGCCCCACTATCTTTAACTCATTCAGATTAAAAAAATTATACCGGTTTTCAATTTCAAGATGTAATTTGCCGTTAACCGCTTTTACTCTTTCGAGATTTGAAATGATCACAGGGGCGTACGACTTTTTCATCCCGAAATATTCAGGTTTTTCGCGACGCCAGCCATCGATAGGTCCCCAGGGACCATACCCGCAAATTTGGTCAGCTGAAAGATGGAAAATATCATCAACGCCCGACCAGATAGCCCCGCCCATACATGATGGATAGGAATAAACTGAATCGACCATCTGCTTCAATGTATTTGCATACGCATCAGAACGAACTGACGGGTCTGTTTCTAGTTCCCTTCTCGCGTAACACTGAACGTGCATATATTCACCAAAAAAAGTGGGCCGTGTTTTATCCTTTGTACTTTCGCGGGGGCCATTTAATTCGGGATAATGATAATTGGCCAGGTCAGCAGTGCTTTTCGCATTGTTATAATCTCCCCAGCACTGATCATGAAACGAGGTGGGGCGCGATGAATCGAGTTTCTTAACTTCTGCCAGGACCCTTTCCCACAAAGGGCTCCACCGGCTTTCGTTGCCAAGCGACCAGAGTATAATACTTGGGTGTTGTCGTCCCGAAAGAACATTTTCGAGATTGGCATTTACCATATATTTTAGAAATCCGGTATTGAGGTAGTCCCAATTTTTCCAGATCGGACTTGCACCATGGTCAATCCAGCAAAGTGAAGACTCGCTCTCGACAAACATCCCAAGTTCATCACAAGCCTGGAGAAACTCCTCGGAAGGGGGATAATGGGATGTACGGATATAGTTGCAGTTACCGGCACGAAATAATTCGACATCGCGGCGGCAAAGTTCTGGTGTCAGGCTGCGCCCGCGAAGAGGGTGAACCTCATGGCGGTTAACTCCCCTCAGTTTTATCGGATGGTTATTAACAAAAAAGCGGTTTCCCCTTAACTCAAGCTGTCGAAACCCTATCCTCTGTGTGTTTGTTTGAATCACCTTGCCATCGATGATAAGTTCGATGGTCAGGCGATACAAATGAGGATGTTCAGGATCCCATTTCATCGGGGACTTTACGACTAAACTTGAATTCACATCACTGCGTCCGGATTTTACCGGGATTTCAAAGTTTTTCCTTTCAAGCCTGATCTCCTGATTGTTTACATTTGTAATCGTAAATCGGAGCTGTGATTTGGTGCCTGTCTTTTCGCTTAAAACCACGCTGGCGTTTACATTAAGCCAGGCATCCCTGTATATGCTGTCGAATTTTACCTGCCACGCAAAATCGGCAATATGGGCTACCGGCAAAACAAACAGCGTCACTTTCCGCAGAATTCCCCCGACAGGATGTGCCGCATATTGTGAAGTGCAGGCTAAATGGTCAGAAACAGTTTCGCATTGCACCTCCACTTCAAGGTTATTTTCTCCCGGTTTTATTGCATCCTCAATGTCGAACTCAAAGGCGACAAAACTCCCCTCGTGTTCTCCAATAGCTTTCCCGTTTATCTTTACAATTCCATGGGAGCTGATCCCGTCGAAACGTAATTTTATCTTTTTTCCCATCCAATCAGCGGGAATTGTAAATGTCCTCTGATAGGTTGCACTTCCCCCCTGTTTGAGTTTATACCCCTGCATTTCCCACTCGCCGGGAACCTCTATCTTTCCTGAGCCTGCATTACCACCTGCTCCCGGATTAAATTTCCAAGTCCCATTCAATGTGAAAACAGCCTTTTTAACGCCTTCAACCTTGTGAGGAATTGGTGATAACTGAGGAAGTTCAAAATGCATCGCTTTGATTACCTGCCTTAATGAATCTGAATTCTGGGCAGGCAAAACTCCTGAGATCATTAATAAACAACCAGTAACCAACAATCGCATTCTCATGCAAAGATTTACAGGATTAATTATCATAGCGTTTGTTTTAATAGTTGACGGATTCCAAGTAATAAGAATTATAAAATGACGTTTTTCTGAAGTTGGATTCAATATAAAAATACCACTACAAAGTCACCAAAAATTCATCAAAAGATTCCATTAATTTTTGGTGGAACTTGGTGTTTTGGTGCTTTGGTGGTAAAAGGCGTTTTCATGGATTTACCAAAAGGTAATGTATATCAAAGATAAGATTATTAAAATTCCCAATGACAGCAAATTAACAACCTTATCT
>CAIOOC010000867.1 GCA_903859795.1 uncultured Bacteroidia bacterium | reverse complement strand
TTGAATACGCTGTTTGAATTGGTAATCGATTCTCCTTCACCAAGACCTGTACGTTCAGCACTCATACCTGCTAAAACATTAAAATGGTGGAGGCCTTTAACTATGAAGTCATAATTCAGTGTATTTTCAAACATCCATCCTCCTACGCCGAAACTGGAACTTTGAGAAACATTGTTAGATGTTTGAACATTTACAGAACTTAACTTATAAGTCGGATTCCAGCTTCTGTAAGCTGATGCACTTGGATTTACCGAAAATGTGCTCCTGTATTTCAACCCTTTGATAGGTTGGATTTCAACATGGGCATTCATATTCAGGTTAAAGCTTTTGGATATATTAGACCCCCTGTAAATCATTGAAGCCGTTGGATTAGAGGTATTTCCGTTCCAAGGAATCGCATAGTGGTAAGGATACGAAGGATCTGATTTGTCGGAGGCCCACATTGGAAGAACAGGCATCGTTTGCGCAGCAGAAGCAATATCATTCCACCACATATTCCCAGTAGCAATGCCATGGTTATTATTATTGGTAAAAGAGAGATTTTCACCAACTTTGATGATATCAAAATCCTTATGAAGAATCACGTGCTCTGAATTAATCCGAAGGGTATAACGCTCATATTTTGACTGAACCGGAGATCCAAAGATACCTTCCTGATCGGTATATGACGATCCAATTGAAAATGTTGAAACTTTATTACCACCGGTAATATTGACTGCATGAGTCTGAACAGGTGCACTTTTGTTTTGCATTTGTTTGAGCCAGTTTGTTCCTTTCCAGGTGCCATCCTGAACACTTTCATAGACACCCTTTCCGAGTAAAGCATCATAATCAGCTTTGGTATAAAGCGGAAGACTCGAATTCATGCGCTGCTCATTCTCAATCATCAAATATTGCTTTGCATCGAGCAAAGGCAACATCCTGAAAACATTTTGTACCCCATAACTGCCATCATACGAAACTGAAACTTTTCCTTCCTTACCTTTTTTAGTGGTAACCATGATAACGCCGTTTGCAGCCCTTGCACCATAAATTGCTGCAGATGCCGCATCTTTCAGGATATCAATTGATTCGATATCACTTGTAGTCAAATAGTCAATGTTACCTCTTGGAACTCCATCAACAATGTAAAGAGGCTGAGAATTGCCAATAGTTCCGATACCGCGGATGGCTACCTTAAAACCGGCACCTGGTTCTCCCGAAACTTTTGTGATATTCACACCAGGTGACTGACTCTGCAAGGCGGTTAATGGTGAAACGGTATTCATCTTTTGAATATCGTCACCCTTTACCTGAATCGTAGCACCGGTGACCAGCTTTTTCCTCTGAACACCGTAACCTACTGCTACGACCTCTTCAAGTCCAATCGATTCTGACATCATTTTTACGACAAAACTGGACTGATTTCCAACCAGAATCTCCTGTGTTGTCATTCCTATAAAAGAAATAATAATAGTTTTGGCATTCGCCGGCAACCCGATTGCAAATTTACCATCGGTATCACTGACAGTCCCAACAGACGTCCCTTTGACTACAATAGTGGCACCTGGAACCGGACTACCCAGATCATCAGTTACCTTTCCATTAACAGTCTTTTGCTGGGCAAAGGACATACCTGAAAATAATACCATTAAAAGAAATATGGCACAGAATTTTCCTGTCCATTTTCCCCCAGGTGAAAAACAAAGTTTAATTGGTTTCAT
>CAIOOC010000866.1 GCA_903859795.1 uncultured Bacteroidia bacterium | reverse complement strand
AGTACGGAAGAGATGAAGCGGGTGGGATTTCAGGATTTATGGACTGGTGGGAAGCTACCGGTAGCAGTAAGACAATTACACTCTCCGAAGGTCAGAATGCCATCTCAATTCTAACAATTCACAAGGCCAAAGGGCTTGAATTTCATACAGTCATGATCCCGTTTTGCGATTGGGAGACCGTTCCGCAGGCCTCCAAAGCGCCATATCTGTGGTGCCAACCCAGTCAACCCCCGTTTAATCTGATGGACCTGGTACTGGTCAGATATGGGAATGTACTGCAGCAAACCATGTTTTCCGGCGCTTATTTCAGGGAGATGCTTTATAGCCTGGTGGATAATCTTAATCTATTATATGTCGCGCTAACCAGGGCAGTAAACTCGTTGATAGTATTTTGTCCATACACACCAAAACTGAATAATTCCTATAAAACCATTTCAACCCTCATTCAGGCGGTGATAGAGAATTTTCCACTTCTTGACTCTCTTGATTCCGAAAAATATACCGATCTCCGGGAATTCTGGAATCCGGAAACAAAGATTCTGGAGATGGGAGAACTTAAAAAAGTGTTCTATTCGGCACAATCACAGGTTTCTGCAAATAGAGAGCTAAACGGATTAATCCTATCATCAAAAGGTGAACGTTTGAAACTAAGGATTCACAGCGATACCTATTTCGATATGTACGATTCACTAAAATCGGAAAAGATCGGGCATGGCAAGCTGATGCACGAATTATTTGAAAAGATACAAACGCTGGCTGATGTCTCATTTTCACTGAAACGTACATTGTCCGAAGGTAAGATTGATACAGCTACTTCCATTGAATATGAACAACTAATTTATCATGTTCTCGATAAGGAACCCTTCCGGACATGGTTTAGCGGAGAATGGAAGGTCCTAAATGAACGGGATATCCTGCGCGGCAAGGAGAAACGCCACCGCCCCGACCGAGTAATGATCAGGGGAGATGAACTTGTGGTGGTAGATTACAAAACCGGTGCAAAATCGGATGGTCACCACGCGCAGGTCCGGGGATATATCCGGGACTTTATCACGATGGGGTTTCATAACCCAAAAGGATTTCTTTGGTACTTAGCAGACAATGAATTAGTTGAAGTATTATAAGTAATTAAATATGAAAAAAATACGAAATCCGTATGCCCACTCGGGCAGGGAAACTTATCAATGTTTTGGATGTTCTCCCAATAATCCAATCGGACTCCAGCTCGAATTCTGGACTGATGGTGATGTTACAATGGCAAAATGGCTCCCCCGTAAATCGCTCGAAGGATTTATGGATATATTGCATGGAGGAATTCAGGCCACGTTGCTTGATGAGATAGCGAGTTGGGCAGTTCAGACCCAGTGTAAAACGGTGGGGGTAACCTCCTCAATGGAGATATCCTACCGTCGTCCGGTAATGATAAGTACTGGCGAAATTACACTTCGCGCAACTATAAAAGAGGCAGGAACGAGACTGGCTATCGTTGAAACAGAACTGCTTGGTAATGACGGCAGAATTTGCGCATCGGCTACAGTAAAATATTTTCTGTTCAATGCTGAAAAAGCAACCGCCGAATACTTTTACCCCGGTGCAGATGCTTTTAGTTATGATGTTGAATTATGAATGTGATTTAAATGTGATTTTAAATGGATCAGACCTTAAATGCCGACGGACAATTAGTCAATAAGAGATATTTGCTTGAAAAATATCCGGGTAAAGGGGGATGGACTTATGCCGTTATCCCTGAAGTGTTGCAGGATAAACATGCCTGGTTTGGTTGGGTAAAGGTCAGAGGGTCAATAGATTCATATGAAATAAAAAATTACAATCTGATACCAATGGGCAACGGCACATTATTTTTACCTGTAAGATCTGAAATCCGAAAGAAAATTGGGAAGCAGGCAGGTGACATGGTGACCATTATTTTATATGCAGACAATGGATTGACAGAAGTCCCAGAGGAATTAATTTTGTGTCTCAAAAGCGATCAAAAAGCTTACGACAGGTTTAATCAATTAACAGAAGGTGAGAAAAAAGGGTATATCGAATGGATTTATTCGGCAAAGAAAGAGGAAACCAGAGTTGACAGGATTGCCAGAACACTAAACAAGCTTTCCGGTATCGCTGGTTGAATGACAACTAATCTTCATTTCACTGCAGTCAGAATAAAGGTCACTAAAATCGGCACAAGTATGGTAAGTACGATGCCGCTGAAAAGTGAAATGATTGCATAATCTTTTCCCGAGTATTTACTGATTACGGGTAATGTAGTATCCATTGATGTAGCTCCTCCGGAAGCAATTCCCGCAAGATTCCCAAAATATTTAACAAGCAGGGGAGCCGCAAGAAGAGTAAATATTTCTCTGAAAATATTGGAGAGCAGGGCAACCAATCCCAAAGTTTCGCTGTGTAATTTCGAAATAAATATGGCTGACAGGCTGTAGTATCCAAAGCCTGCACCTACAGCCCAGATTTCCCTGAGTCGCAGTGAAGGTAAGAGGAACGAGGCTAACGATACACCTGCAAACGTTCCAACGATTATCCCTGCCGGGACCAGGAAGATTTTAATATTTATTGAACGAAGTATGTTCCATGATTTTCTGTCAGCCCCAATACCCACACCAGCCAAAAACATTAACAGGTACAAAGTATATGTACTCCATTCTGAGGAGTTTAGATTAGTCGGTAGGTGACCGTACATCCCAAGGATGATCCCCAGAGCAAAGAATGCAGGAATGGTTAATATCCCTTTCATTTGATGTGGAAAAAAGTCTTGTAGATTAACCAGCACATCAAAACACTACCAGCAACTGCACCTGCGGTTATAACCAAAGCCTGGAGTCCAAGGCTGTATATATTGCTGATTATTTTCCCGTTAGACCCTACCGCAATACCTAAAAGGAGGAGCAGACAATATATAGCAAGATTGAGCAGTTTGTCATTCAATTTCACAATTGCCGGGTATTTGTCCAGAAAAAATCCTGTAATTATTCCTGTAAGCATTAAGCCCAATATAATACCCATGACAATAACTTTTTAAGTCTTACTCCCTAATCTTACTATTCAATATTAATTTTATATACTACTTTCCGTACTGCGGAGGTACATTTCTCGTCAGTAACAGCGGTATGCAGATCTGTAGGAAAATAAATGGCGAACATGCCGGGCTCGAATCGGGTAAACGAGGCATCGGCTTCGTAATTTCCGTAATCCTTTTCTTCATTAAAGGGAGCAATTAAACTTTGCGACTGAAGAGGAGCGTATCCCATTAGTTCAGAGCCGCTTACCCAGTATTGGACATCTATATTCCTACGATGCCCCTCCATTGTAATCCGGTCAGTATTTGTCTGCTCAGAATCAAAGATAAGCATCCTGATTTTATCTTTGAGGGGGTAACTACCCGGTTCAAAGGCAGTCAGATCGGTCTTTAAAAGGTGTTCGAATGCCATTTTAATGCCGGGTTCAAGTGCAAAGTACCGGTAAGCATTTTCAATTCGGTCAATAATCATTGGAGGAGTAGTTTGCTAATTGTCAATTATGGTTAGAGATTTATGTTGATCATAAAAAATCCTCCCCGAATAAACGGAGAGGATTCTTTGAAAAATGTAATTTAACTAATTTGCTTTAAGTCGGGCGATATACTTATCAATCGACCT
>CAIOOC010000865.1 GCA_903859795.1 uncultured Bacteroidia bacterium | reverse complement strand
GCACTTGACCTGATTGGTTTTAATTACCATCAAAACGATTTTGAACCATTTCCAAGGACTTTCCCTGGTAAAAAATTTATAGGAACCGAGACTGTTTCTGCTTTGATGACACGAGGTGTATACGATATGCCTTCCGATTCAATACGGCGGTGGCCAACCCGCTGGGACATTCCATTTACAGGAGGTAATGTTGATCATACCTGTTCTTCATACGATAATTGTTCTGCTCCATGGGGCTCTACACACGAAGAAACGTGGAAAGTAATTAAGAAATATGGATATTTATCGGGGCAGTTTATATGGACTGGTTTCGATTACATTGGTGAGCCAACCCCTTATTCGTGGCCATCGAGGAGTTCCTGTTTTGGGATTATCGATCTGGCTGGCTTTCCCAAGGATGTGTATTATATGTACCAAAGTGAATGGACAAAAAAGGATGTTTTGCATATTTTCCCCCATTGGAATTGGAGAAAAGGTCAGACGGTTGATATCTGGGCCTATAGTAATGCCGAAGAAGTGGAGTTATTTTTAAATGACAAATCGTTGGGGATTAAGAAAAAACAGGGTGAAGACTTACATTTGATGTGGCGTGTTCCATTTATTCCGGGAATCTTGAAGGCAATCTCGCGATCTCAAGGTAGGCAGATAATGATTCAGGAAGTCAAAACAGCTGGTGTCTCTGCTCGGTTATTAGTCACTGCCGACCGCTCAATGATTAAAGCTGATGGGAATGACCTATCGTTTGTAACTGTGGATGTTGTGGATGCAAATGGCATTATTGTGCCCAATGCAGAAAATCTTGTAAATTTTCAACTTGATGGTCCAGGGTTGATCGCGGGTGTCGACAATGGAAATCCGGTTAGTCATGAGTTGTTTAAAACTTCTCAAAGAAAAGCATTTCACGGCAAATGTCTGGTCGTTGTTCAATCTGGTGAGAAAGCTGGCCTCATCAGACTCAGAGCCACTTCTGAGGGATTATCAGAAGCAAATGTTGACATTACAACTAATTAGCAGATATTTATATTCAAAACTATTTAATCAATATTTATGAATGATTTAGAAACGTACTTCCGTCAGGAAAATAAGCGGTTTATCAGTAAATGGACACACTACTTTGATGTGTATGACAGACATTTTAGCAGATTTAGAAATCAGGAAATTGTAATTCTTGAAATAGGTGTTTCTGAGGGCGGGAGTCTTCATATGTGGCGAAATTATTTCGGTGAAAAAGCTAAGATTTATGGTGTTGATGTGAATCCAAGGTGTAAAGAACTTGAAGAAAATAATGTTAAGATATTTATCGGATCGCAATCGGACAGGAGCTTTTTAAAATCGCTGATTAATCAAATTCCGCCAATTGATATTCTCATTGATGATGGTGGACATACTATGAATCAGCAGATTATTACCTATAATGAATTATTCGATCATGTGAAAGAAAATGGTATATACTTGTGCGAAGATTTACATACTTCATATTGGTTAGGTTATGGTGGTGGCCATAAAAGAAGAGGAACATTCATCGAATTCAGTAAGAACTTCATTGATTATCTGAATGCGAACCATTCGGAGCAAAGATCACTCAGAACTAATACCTTTACCAATTCTGTTAATTCAATACATTATTATGATAGTATAATAGTTATTGAAAAGAGAAAAAAAGAGAAAAGTTTTCACGAAAAAATTGGGGAAATGTCTTTTCCCCCTCCACCCGGAAAAAGTTCTGCACAGAAGATTAGACTTAGGATAATAAATGGATTTAATAAACGTATTAATGGCATTTTAAGATTCTTCAGGCTTAAAGGTTATAGCTGGAAATAGCCTTAAAATGTGAAAGCCTGATTATGTCCGGTAAATCAAAGAGACAAAGTTATATGAAAAGTCTCGTCGGAATTTGTTCCTTAACCATAAACTATTGTTAATAAGCTATCAGCGGAGATGCATTTTTCAAAAAAAAAGTATTTTTGTAAATAAAAAGTTAAAGCTATTATTATGATTAAATTTTCGTGGAGGCAGATCATTCCTCATATTTCCGCAATTTTCCTTTTCCTGCTATTACCTATCGTCTATTTTTCGCCTGTTTTGGAAAACAAGCAGTTAAATCAGCACGATTCACAAACATATATTGGGATGTCGAAGGAGATCGTAGACTATAATAAGAAAAGTGACGATCTGGCCTTGTGGACCAACTCGATGTTTGGGGGAATGCCATCTTATCTCGTGGGCCTGCCTACCACGACCGCTATTTCTTCAGTATATACGTTTACAAATATTTTTAACTGGCGCCCCATTAATTTTGTATTTCTTTATTTAATAGGATTTTATATAGCATTATTGCTTTTCGGTGTAAGTCCATGGCTTGCAATTGTGGGTGCGCTTGGATTCGGGTTTGGCTCCTATAATTTTATTATAATCGCAGCAGGACATGCATCAAAGGCTATTGCTATCGGTTATATGGCACCAGTGATTGCTGGATTTTACTATGCCTTGAAAAAGGAAAAATGGATTGGGAGTGCGGTTTTTTCCATTTTTCTTGCACTTGAGATCTATACAAACCATCCGCAGATCACGTATTATACATTTTTGGTCCTGTTGATCATGGGAATTACCGAAATGGTTGCCTCATTCAGGGAAAAAAAGATTCCTGAAGTGATGCAAAGAATCGTTGTGATTATAGCTTTTGGTCTGCTCGCTATTGCTGCAAATTCAAATAAGCTTTGGACTACCTGGGAATATGGAAAATATTCGATACGTGGTCAATCTGATCTGACAAGCGACAAGGCGAATAAAACAACTGGTCTCGACCGTGACTATGCTACAAGCTATAGTTACGGTATTGGGGAGACACTGACCTTGGTGATCCCAAATTTCAATGGTGGTTCTTCAGCTGTTGGATTTAGTGAAGATTCTGAAACAGGTAAAGCCCTGAAAAGCAACAATGTTCCCAATGCCAATTCTGTTGTGAAGCAGCTACCTGGTTATTGGGGATCACAGCCGCAGACCTCTGGTCCTGTTTATTTCGGTGCTATAATTTGTTTTCTTTTTGTTTTGGGACTTTTTCTTGTTAAAGGGACT
>CAIOOC010000864.1 GCA_903859795.1 uncultured Bacteroidia bacterium | reverse complement strand
GTTACCACCTGAGCTAACAAGTGTCACTGCCACTAAATTGCCACCATTTACTGAATCAGTGACATTTAAATTGCCATCCACATTGCCTGATAAACTTAGATTTGCACCAGTTAAGAAACTTGACGCTGATACGTTGCCACCTGAACTGACCAATGTTACACCAAAAATGAATCCTAATAGTGTATCTGTTGTTGTTTTGTTCTTATATTTCATATACTCGTAATACCAGCGGATGGTTTCCTTAAGAGAAGTCTTGGAGTGGATATTATAGTCTGTTCCTGACAGTACCATTATTTCACGGAAATTCTGTTCGGTCATTTCCAGATCGGTCCATATCTGGGATGTATCGTACAATGTCGCTGTATGTTTTAACAGGCTAATGTTACGTATAACATAATTACATCCGTAAAGAAACATATCCATATCATCACTAATGCATCCCCAAGCAATCTGATTTTTAACCATATATGCACATAAATGATCGGCTTCTCCTGGTGCTTCACAATAAGTAACACCATAAGCTTCCATCAACATCTTTACTTTCTTAATACTTTCATCACTAATTCTTACAAACAATCGTTTTAATCTTTCTAATTCTGTTTGGACAGTCAGGTCAACTTTCTCCTCATCCACTTTGTTTTTTAGTTCATTGTATTTTTCTTCTGCTTCCTTTTTCATACTGCGGCGTTTCAGTAAAAGCTCGCGTTTTTCTGGCGGCGGTTTTCCATCAAACACGAAAATCGGAATGATTCTATAATATTTTAAGATGGATATTAACAAGTACATATTTTCCATCAATAAATCTTCGCTCGAATATTTATACAGATAAATACTCGTATCTACTACGATGGTTTTATGAGCAAGTTCGTTGAGATGGATTTTCCTAATAGATTTTTTTGTACAGTTCTCATACAAAAACCGGTTCAAGTTTTTTATTCCCATTTATTGTTTGGTTTGCTATCTTAACAAATCCATTCATTTTCAAAATCAATTTTATATTTTATTTTTTCTTAGAAAAAAGTAAAAAATCATAGGGGGTACCCTACAATTTCAAAAAAGTGAAAAAACGTGCAAGAAAGTCGACCGAGGTTTTTGAAAAAGGACATTTATAAATGTCCAAAAAAATGTCCGGGTCCCAAGAGTTGAAATGACCATTTTGTGAAAACTATGCTTTTTCAATTTTGTTATCATAATAGTAACAATAATTTATAAGAAAAAATAGATGACTGCATAAGAAATTTTGAAATTATAGGTTTTTCGAAAGGATTTAGATACATTTATATTACATATAAGTAATGGAAAAAGTATCAGAAAGTATCAACTATAATTGTGAAAAATGTAACTACATAACCAATGTAAAAAGTAATTATATAAAGCATTGTTTGACTGCAAAACATAAAAATGTAATAAATGTAATAAAATGTAATGAAAAAGTATCTGAAGGCAATTTATCATTTTCTTGCAGGAACTGTGATAAGGTGTATAAATCAAATGTAGGTTTATGGAGACATTCTAAGATATGTTCTCCAGATAAGAATAAAAATATGACTGTAGAGAACCCAACTATTGATACATCATTAATTATTAAATTAATTCAGCAAAATGAAAACCTACAGAACCTGTTAGTTCAACAAGCTAGGGATTATCAGGAAGAAACGAAGAAACATCAAGAGGAAACAAAGAATATATTAACAACTTATTCCAATGAAAAATCAGAACTTATAAATAAACTTGCTGAAAGAGAACCTGGGAATAATAATATCAATACTATTAATGGTAATGTTACTAATAATAATCAAAAGTTTAATTTAAATTTCTTTTTAAATGAAACTTGTAAAGATGCAATGACTATTCAGGAGTTC
>CAIOOC010000863.1 GCA_903859795.1 uncultured Bacteroidia bacterium | reverse complement strand
TCGATTTCACCAAGTTCAAACCGACGGATGATTTTTTCGAATCCCATTTTAGACCTTGTTGTATCAAGATCCATCCTGTCAATTCTGGCATCCGGGAAAATGATCTGAAGATCCTCTTCCACCTTTTCAGTCCCAAATCCTTTGTTATTAAGCTCTTTACTACCGCAACTGGTACAGGATCCCGGATAGCCTGTTGAGAAACCGCAATAGTGACACACAAGGGAGTTGTTGTGTTTGTGGTAGGTAAGGCTAACATCACAATGGTTGCATTTGGGAATCCACGCACACATTTTACACTCTATGAACGGCGAAAATCCCCTTCTGTTCTGAAACAGGATAACTTGCTCTTTTCGTTCAAGGGCACCGCTTATTTCGTTGAACAATAAAGGGGTAAGATGCGATTTCATCTGGCGCCGGCGATAAGCGTCCTTGAAATCCGCAGTCAGGATCTCCGGCATCTCAATTTGCAGGTGACGTTCACTTAGAGTTACAAGACCAAACTTACCTGATTTTGCATTGTAATATGTTTCAACTGCTGGAGTAGCAGTGCCCATTAAAACAGGAGCTTGTTGCAGGTGTCCCAAAATAACTGCTGAATCCCTTGCATGATATCTGGGAGCCGGATCGTACTGTTTAAAACTGTTTTCATGTTCTTCGTCGACAATAATCAGACCCAGGTTTCTGAAAGGGAGGAACAGAGCCGATCGTGTTCCGACAATTAATTGATAATCAGTTTCAGGATTATTGTCTTCTTTGGACTTTCCTTGGTGCAGAACCTTATTCCATATTTCAACGCGCTCTGAATCATTGAATTTAGAATGATAGATGCCGGCCTTATCCCCAAAGACACGGGTTAAACGAGCAATAATCTGTGTCGTAAGTCCAATTTCGGGAAGCAGGTAGAGTACCTGTTTACCGTTGTCAAGACACTCGCGGATTAATTTGATGTATATTTCAGTCTTTCCGCTCGAAGTGACTCCGTACAATAAAGTAACCGGTTTCTCTGTAAAGGATTTCCTGATCTGATCGAGAGCTTCATTCTGAGCCGGGCTTAATACTGAAACTTCACTGATCCCTCCACTATAGGAGGCCAAACGTTCAATTTTTTTCTCGACAATAGTCAGGAAATTCTTTTTTATGATACCGTTTAGCACCGGCAGGTTGATTCCTGTCGATTGGAGTAGCTCTTTTTTCGATATTCCCATTCCAGCGTTGGGAGGAAGTTTTTCCAGAAGCGCAAGGTATCCGATCAGCAGTTTTTGCTGAAGGGGAACCTTTCTGAGGGAGTCGAGTGCCAGATTTATAGCCCGTTCATTACTAAGACGTTCTGTTAATTGAATATAAGAGGCCGTTTTATGACGGTAGCTCTCTTTCATCTCCTCTTCGACAGATACAGCCCCTTTATTCAACAAATCCTTAACGACGGCAATAGAGCTCTTTTTAAGCACCGAATTGTTAAGTTCAGCGATCGAAAGGCTGTGCTTTTCACGAATCTCGTCGAACAGGAGTAGTTCTCTGGGAGTAAGCTTATTGCTGCTGTTTTCAGTAAAGTCATTATTAAAATTAATCCGGGTTTCACTCTCCAGTTTCAATCCTGAAGGGAGGGCTGCTTTTAACACTTCCCCGATAGTACAATGGTAATACCCTGCTATCCATTCCCAAAATGTAAAGCAATCTGGAGGAATAATCGGGTTAGTATCTATCACATATTCAATTGGCTTAATACTGTAGCCAACGGGCTTCTCGTCATGTATCTTATGAACCAGAGCCGAATAGAATTTCTTTACACCAAACTGAACAATAACCCGTGCCCCCGGTAGCACCTGATCCCTGAGCTCATCAGGAATAGTATAGGTGAAATATCCGGCAAGAGGAAGTGGCAGGATTACATCGGCAAATTGGTCGGGAGTCGGATTCATGGAT
>CAIOOC010000862.1 GCA_903859795.1 uncultured Bacteroidia bacterium | reverse complement strand
CGTAGTAATATAGATGGTTCAAAATCATTGATTTATGCAAGAGGATAAATCATCATATGATATTTTAGCTTGTTTAAAGGATATTGAACAATCAATTATTGAGATAAATGAGTTTTTACCAGGGGAAAGAAATTTCTTTGCTTTTCAGAAGGACTTAAAAACCCGCAAAGCAATTGAACGAAACATCGAGATTATCGGCGAAGCTATGGACCGAATACTAAAGGCAGACCCAAACTTCCAAATTACAGATTCAAGAAAGATTGTCGATACCCGAAACAGGATAATTCATGGTTATGATAGTGTATCGGATGATGTTATATGGTTAATTGTGAATCGCTATTTACCCATCCTACAAAAGGAAGTACAGCAATTGTTAAATTCCTGATATTTTTAATTTTGGATCAGAGAATATCTATAATTTGTATCGTACAACTTTTCAATTCTTTTACAATTCGTTAACTTAAAATATTTTGAAGTTAAGTGCAATAGGCTTACATTTGATCGGTTTAGTTAGTTAGTTTAAGTTTTAGTAAAAGGATGGAGCCGCCCGGTTCTGTCCTTTTCGCCTTTTAAAAGGCAGACACCCAGATCTACCCTTACTACCTGATCATCATTCGTGTCGCATTCAACACAGCATCAGCATTAATTTCAGCAAGTTTATCAGCCAGTTCTGGCAGAGTTTGGTCCAGTAAAGGATTGAACCATTCATTGGGGAGTCGCGGACGGGGATTGTCTCCTAGCCACGTTGGCTGACGTGTGGTAGGATCTTCCGTTTTGGCTGTTCGAATTACCATACCACCTTCCATTTTGTACCCCCGACCAACCCCTTTATGAACAAACACACCGTGCCGCTCAAAGGTATAGGTCACCCGGTCAATCACACCGTATGATTTCTTAGTTAGTGATTTAATGCTATCATTAAGATTTCTCTCAATTCGTCCGGGGCGACTGATGGTTCCATCTTTGCCATGGACAAAAACGGAGGTACGGTCCCGCAATCGGCGTTGCACCATAGATGCCCATTTTGAAACTGCTTCATTCTGTCCTTTTGGATCAAAACCAGTGCCATCGGTTAGTCCGGTCACTGCGGGTATTCCACTCTGAGTTATTCCCATTGATTCAAAGGTTCATTAATGAGATATATTGGCAGTATAATTCCACTTCTCCGGATTTACATCGGTCGAAAGTGGCGAGGAGATGGTAAATGTGCACCTAATACCATAGTTTTTATCGTTTTCATTTGCGATAAGCGCAACATTAACACTGCCCAGGTCGAAATCACGGATGGCTTTAGCCACCGGATTACGCTTATCGGATTTAATCCGGACAATGATATCATCGCAAATCATTTCCAGGTCATCCCATAACTGGTGCATGGCATCGTAGTCTCCAATATCGTTCAGGTGACCAAGGAGCATGAACGCTCCAGATCGCTCTTTCATGACATTATCACTCAGTTTATCTAAAAGCGAATAGCGGTAGCCTTCCAGAATTAAAGCAGGATAGTTTACTTTTTTCAATCCGGTAAGCACTTCGTCGAGTTCGAAACGGTAGAAGTGCTTTTCAGTAGTGGTATGTCCAATATCAACATGCTGGGCAGCTATAGTCCTGAAGTATTGAATCAGGTCGGAAAAATTTGATTTCACTCGAATAAATTTAGATTAACTTACTAATATATAGATTTTTGATTCTCGCGGAACCCTCATAGATTTTATTCATTCTTTTTTGTGTACGACAGTTTATGAGGGTTTCATGGCAATTACGATTTACACGAAGTTTTAACGGATTACACGGAATTTAAACGTTGCTTAAGAAGAGTTTCTGATACTCTCTTTGTATTTGTTGGTTAGATACCTAAGAACCGCGTGTAAGGAGAGCTCGGCATAACGATCCTGATTGATAAGGTCATCACCCACCAGTGATTCAAAGGTTTTTAGCCATTGCGATTGTTTGGTTTGCTCGTTGGGTGAAGGCAATGCATGCCTTGCCTCTACATTGCCCTGAAAAATAAGCGGATAGCATTTTTGAAGCCAGATCATAATCAGACCATAATTGAAGGCAATGGCCTGCCGGATATCTATCCTGACTGATTTGATTTTTTCAGCTTTGTTACCTATCGTTTCACTTTTGAATTTTTCGTTAGGATACAGGTAAAGCGAAGCAATGAATTTATTAAGTGTTGTTTCATCTTTCCCTGACAACCAATCGTTATAGTACGATTCAGTATAGATAAACTGACCAAATGTTAATCCGGCAAGTTTAGGTTTAGGCGCAACGACGTCGGTTCCTGGTATTTTTGCAATCAAAAATTTGGAATAAGAATTCCCGGCCCGGCCAATGAAATCTATCGCTTCTGAAAGTTTTAAGAGGTCGAACGGCGAGAGTTTCTTCAACAGATTCTGGTCTATACCCGTTAGAACGGATAAGAAACGGAAATCAGGGTCTATTCCATTTACTGTTACTGAAATGGCAATAAACTGCATTTGTGTAAGTTCTGCCCATGATGAGGGAGCTTTACCTTTGGCTGTTCGTCGGGAAAAAGGACCGGGGTATTCTATCGTGATATCGATCATGCCCAGAAGGTTTTTTTGTTGGTATTGTCACGCCGGAAAACTTTTCCGGATGATGGTGTTACTTCGCTCCATTCTGACGAATTAGCGGTCAGATAACTCCGGAGCTGATCGAGATAAGCATTTCCAATGTTCCGGTTACGTTTTACAAGGATGGCAATCCGATCTGGTGTGGATGGTTTTCGCTCGGTATCGTTGTTAAAACCTGAAGCGGTCGAGGTAAAGAAAAGCCCGTTATCTGTCAGATCAGCACCACTTTCCTCCATGAGCAGGGCAGATGCGAGAAAAGCAATTGGTTTGCGGATATAGGCAAGTAAAGCTGTCACTTTTGCTGCCGGATTGGCTTTTACCATTTCTGATTTCACGAACCCAAAAGCTGTAGGCCCCAGAATGGTTGATATTTCAGTATCTTCAATCAATTGCATGTGCGACTTCATCCTCAGAAAAGTCAGACGGCTTTTATTGATAAAAACGAGCTCGTTAAAAATGTCGGTCGTCTGTATAAATGCCGATTTAAGCAATGTGAAAGCTGGTGATTCGGAGAATTCACCAAAATCGGAACTGTTTATTTCAAGGTATTGCAAAGCAGTGTCAAGACCATTAAAGCCATTTGTCCGGAAATAGGTTTTGAGATTTTCTTCCTGGTATTTAAAAAGTCCCTTCACTGAAGTTGATTCTGTCCGTTTAAACCCACCGTCGGAAATGTGTGAGTTCAACAGGTCAAATCCGATCCAATAGGCAATTTGAATTACGGCGGATTGAACCAAACGAAGTAACTTTTCTGTTTTTTGATCTGGTTCGGTTAATTCTTCCACAATCTCCGTTTTATAAAAAGTGATCAGCTTTGCATACATATCGGAACCGATTAGCGGAATCAGATAATCGCGCTCCGCATTGGAAATATGCGGTGCTACACTATCGAAATCGGAGGAAGAGCTTACAGGGACAAACTCCCTGATTTCTTCCATTTTTGGATTTTTCTCTTTGCTGAATAACATTTTTCACGAATTTCAAACGAATTACACGAACTTATGAAAGTGTTTTGGTAGTGCCGGCGCCTGTATCGAGTGTTGTGAGCACCGTATTTCGGAATCGCCATTCAATATCTTCTTCGGCACCATTGTAACGGATATAAAGCTCAAGCGGGTCGAGAAGATCCTGTCGATCGAGCCAGCAATTGGCAATATTGACCAGGTAAGCTTCCCGGATATTGCTACCACCCTGGTTCCCTGCATAGGTTCCTCCTGGCATTCCGGCGCCAAGAACATTGGGATTGACCATAATCGAGAACATGATTTCGGAGTTGGCTGCAGCCGAAGTCACAAGGTTTTGCTCATTGCTCAGTTTGTTCTCCAGTGGCTTGATGATCCACTGTTCTTCAGCTCGTCCGTTCTGCGGATTAATCTCAAAGAAGGTGAATATCGGTTTATCGGCATTATCCGTTCCACATAAATTGGCTTCAATACTGTCCATATAGTTTTCGATGGACTGCTTTCGCGATTCGGTATCCGGGAAGTCCGTTTTAGGAAACTGCTTGTCCCAGAAAGCATAGGGAATCTGGATATGCCACTTCCAGGTAATCTGGTTTTCGTAAGCTTTTTTCAGAAATGAAGGTACTTTCTTTGCAATATCGATCCAACCGGCAAGGTACGCGGCCCACCAGATGGCAGAGCTGTAATACTCACCATTTCCCCAGGAGTCTCGGATTACATAGATAAACGATTTTCCGGCAACCTTATTTCCATAGCGACGGCGCTG
>CAIOOC010000861.1 GCA_903859795.1 uncultured Bacteroidia bacterium | reverse complement strand
TATAGCATTGAAGTGTATTGTTTTCGAACTTACCTCCCTGAACAATGGAGCACCTGTAATAAACCCATTTTGTTTTAACAGGTTTCGAATATCATGTTGTGTAACAAAGCATTGAGCAAACCTAGCAATATTTTTTTCAAACGAGACAAGTTTTTCATCTTTTGACCTATAAAAATATGGACAAGCATTTATATTCATCCAATATTCCTTTTTTTCAGCTGTAGATTGATTCAGTAAATTGGATGATTTCTGGCAATCTGCCTGCATTTCTGGTGTTGTGCAGCCACCAATCTTGCAAGGATATTTGTCTCTAGGCAATATTTTCTCATCAAATTGATTTACATAAATCTCCTTTAATGTTCCAGTGTGTCTTATTCCAAACGGATTTCCTATCCAGGGATTTTCTTTGCGTACACTATTGAAATCACTATCCCAGGATGGCGAACGATTAGATGTGTTTTTAATAATCGAAGCGCGATAGCAATGGCAATCTCTAAGTGTTTCCTTTTGTTCATGCGTTAAATCCTCCCATTTAGTCCATTTAACTACTTCATCAATTTGATCACAACTTGCATATTTACTACATCCACTATATTCATTACCTTCAATTTTTATAAACTTTTGTTTATAATCATGAGGTCTGCACCAGTCAACAGATGGGCCTCCAAACAAATGGCCTTGACGACGTTTATGAAGTTCTTGAAGAATGTCATTTATTTGCAGAGATTTAGGAATTAGGTTGGATTAGATGTCTGGCAAAATGGTTAAATAGTTATCAGGTTGGCAATATCCTTTTAAATCGAAACTGTAGATAGCTTCAGTTCCATGCTCTGTAAGCTGACATAATGCATTTGCTAGCTTCATCAAGTCGTTTGGATTATTGCCTAATCCACAACTTGCTCTAGTCAGTCCTATATTCATTATGTTGGATGATATATTAGGATTCATGTGTTTAAATGTCGTACAGTCAAGATCATTCAAATTTAATATTTTTTTTATTAATTTGTATTGGCAAAGCATTCCAGTTCTGACTCCAATCGCCTTCTCAAAGCCCAAATATGCACCAATCATTCCCGGAGAAATTCCATTAATGTGAAAAGAAAATAATGGAAGAACATTTTCAAATTGTTCATTAAATGGATGAACAATTTGAAAACCTTTTATTTGTTGAAAAGATTTCTTAGCTTGTTTTATTAATATTTTTTCGTGAGCAATAATATTTTCGTATCCTATTAAATCAAGTAATTTGCATGCTTCCGCTAATGCAATAATGCCAAAATAATTTGGGGTGCCTCCAGATTCTCTATATGGCAATTCCGACCAAATAATATTTTGATCGTCCATCCAACTAACAGTCCCTCCTCCAACCATATCTGGCCATCCTTCTTTGAATATCTTATTGTTTCCAACCAAAACACCGACGCCAAACGGTGCATACATCTTATGTGCTGAGAAAATAATATAATCTATATGATTTGGTGACCCATGTTTACCACGATTTAATTTTCTGTGCCCTGCTAGTTGAGATGCATCTACACAAATCTCTGATCCATATTTATGACCGAGGTAGGCAATTGGTTTCGTATTGGTAATTTTTCCAGTTACATTTGATGCTCCCGTAACTGTAATTAGCCTTACTTTATGTATCTTTAATAGCGATTCTAGGTGGTTTAGGTCAAAAACACCATCATCACAGGATTTACATTCAATTACGTTATAATTTTTTCGCCAAGGTAATATATTACTTGTATGCTCACTTTCTGAAACTATAATAACCTCATCCTTTCCCAGATTAAGTCGACGAGATAAGTGGTTTATACAATCTGTTGCATTTACACCAAAAATAATTATGTCATTTTCAATATCACCATCAGCGAATTTAAAGATAGTATCTTTTGCCTCTTCGAATAGTTGAGTAGAAATTAAGGATTTGTAACCACTACCTCTGTGAATACTTCCATAATAAGGCATTATTTCATTTAGTTTTTTGGAAACTTGCAAGAATGGGGGAGTTGTCGCTGCATTATCAAGATTTATGTACTGCAAATGATCTCCAGAATAAACTGGAACTTTTATATTATGACCCAATAAAGGTGGAAATGTCTTCTTCATAATTATCATTTATTTTTCAGCGACAATCATACATAATCCATAAAAACGGAATACACATTCTACATTTTGAAATCCAGATTCATTAAGCCAAATTGACATATCCTCCATTGTATCAGGAATATTTCTGTTTTTCCAATGTTCAGCCCATTGGGTTACTATATTCTGATCATTTATTGCTTTTGAAGCGTGGCATATTGCGACTTCATAGGCTTTTTCTTGGACAAATTTACTCTGGAATCTTGACCAGTCAATCATAATAAACCGACCTCCCGGTTTCAAACTTTTAAAAATCTTCTTAAATAATAATTGCTTCTCATTTGGCAATATGTGATGTAGAGCTAATGCAGAGACACAGACATCAATATTTGGCGCCCATTCAGTTATTCGATAATCGCCTTTAATGTATGTTATTTGTGAATCATATTTACGAAGACGATTTTTAGCATGCAAAAGCATTTCGTCAAATAAATCTATTGCAACTACTTCTGCATCAGAATAAAATTCAAGTATTTTGGAAGTAGTTATTCCAGTTCCGCAGCCAAGATCAAGAATTGAAGGCTTTTTGATTTCTTTTTTTAAAAATTTGGGAATTTCCAAATGCATTTCCTTGTAATACGGAATTGCAAGATCAATATGTTCATCATAATTAT
>CAIOOC010000860.1 GCA_903859795.1 uncultured Bacteroidia bacterium | reverse complement strand
CCTTTTTGATCCATATATCCTCCTGAAACAAAATACCGTGCATTCTCTGTACCACCACCGATTGTAATCTGGTGATTTTGGATTGTGCCGTTACGATAGATTTCGTTTTGCCAGTCCGTACCGCCACTTGCATCCAAAGCAGCAATCTGAGCTGAAGTGAAGGGAAGTATTGGCGTTATTGGCGAATTAACTGTGCCATTTTGTGTTGCAGCATAGTCATTTGATTTGCGGGCATAATCTCCACCATTCATCAGGTCGAGCTTATTGTTAAGTGTTTGTGAGCCGTAACTGTAATTGTAACTGATAACAGGCTTGCCGATTGTCCCTTTTTTAGTGGTAATAAGAATTACCCCATTGGCACCGCGTGCACCGTAAATTGCTGTGGCAGAGGCGTCTTTCAATACTTCAACTGATTCTACATCATTCGGGTTAAGCGTGCTTAAATTACCTCCCTGCATCCCATCAATAACAACTAAGGCGTTGTTGCCACCCATTGCTGAGTTTCCCCCCCTGATACGGATAGTTACATTTCCACCAGGCTCACCGTCTGTATTTTGCACGGATACACCGGCTGCCCGACCTTGCAAGGCCTGATCAACACGTTGGGTAGGCAACCTTATAAGATCTTCTCCTTTCACCGAACTCACAGACCCGGTTAGATCGCTTTTTTTCACAGATCCATATCCGACTACAACTAATTCGTCAAGCGCCAGGGTTTCGGATTCAATGGTGACATTTAAAACTTTTTGTGCTCCAATCTGCACCTCCCTGGTTTTCATCCCGACAAATGAAATTCTTAATATTTTGGCATTTGCCGGTAAAGTTATGGTGAAAGCTCCCGCAAGATCTGTGATGGAACCGACAGTTGTGCCGGGTATAGCCACTGTAGCCCCCGGAATTGGCGATCCATCCTCCTTATTCGTAACTTTACCCGTAATTGTTCTTTGCGCAAGCACAACCTGCATCCCTCCCATAAGGAGCAATACAAACAGAATTGTTAGTTTTCTCATAATGATTGATTTTTGTAATTTACTGGGTACATAATTATTTGGTTGTTATTGATTTATCAACTTTGTACGATACTTTTCAGTATGTGGCTCTGATTGAGCATTATTTGTACGAGTAAGATCAGGATTCTATGTTTCTGAGCTTATTCCCTTTTGTCCGTCCTCTTGTTGTCCGTTGTTTTCAAGAGCTATTAGATGCCTTCTTGTCGATACGATTACTTCGCGAGTATTCCGAACAAAAGAAGAATCTGGAATATGCGGGATACAGATCAGCAACAGTATACCCGCCTTATTCTGTTGCAATACCACAGGCCCGTTGGACTGTGGCTCTAATGTTAAATTGAGTAGGCTTTCCTTCATGTTTGTGTTAATTATTAGAAATTGATAATAGTTGGTCTAATTAAAGGGGATTGATTCAACGGGAACATCTTCACTTGCCAATTTAAATTTTTTGAATCCCAAGTTTGTAGTTACTTCATACTTACAATCTGCATTTTATTAATTATTAGATTCTTAACTGCTTCTGTTGCAGGTGGAAAAGTCTTCCGCAGATCAATTTCGTCCGTGTTAAAAAGAACATTTTTTAGTTCCTTCATGAATGCGTTCTT
>CAIOOC010000859.1 GCA_903859795.1 uncultured Bacteroidia bacterium | reverse complement strand
GTATAATAACCGATCTCATCTGTTTCTCCGTAGGTTGTGCCACCCTTGATTCCTCCACCTGCCATCCAGATGTTGAAAGCCGCTGAATGATGATCTCTCCCTTTGAATGGCATTTTTTTACCCTCCCGGTTTTCCTGCATGGGTGTTCTTCCAAATTCCTGACCCCAGATCACCAGAGTCTCATCCAGCAATCCGCGTTGTTTTAAATCGAGAAGTAAAGCAGTAATCGGCCTGTCAACTTTTCGACACTTATTGACAAGACCAATGTCAACGGCATTTCCTGCCGAATCACCATGTGTATCCCAGCCCCAGTCAAAGAGCTGAACAAAACGAACCCCTTTCTCTACCAGTTTTCTGGCAAGCAGGACATTGTTTGCAAAACTTGTCTGACCAGGCTGTGTGCCATACATTTCATGAATATATTTAGGCTCATCGTTGATATTCATTACATCAGGAACCGATATTTGCATTTTATATGCCATTTCGTACTGAGAAATCCGGGATAGAATTTCCGGGTCTTTATACTCGGCATATTCTTCCTGATTCACTTTATTAATCGCATCGATCGAGGCTTTGCGAAGGTCACGGTCCATCCCTTGCGGATCTTTTATAAACAGCACAGGGTCACCTTCGCTCCTGCATTGTACCCCCTGGTAAACACTTGGTAAAAACCCGCTTCCCCATACACTCTTGCCGGCATCCGGATTATTCCCCCCTGAGGTTAGAACGACGAAACCCGGCAGGTTTTTATTTTCAGTTCCCATGCCATAGGTTACCCATGACCCTATACTGGGTCTTCCTAACCTTGCTGATCCGGTGTGCATCAAGAGCTGAGCAGGTGCATGATTGAACTGGTCGGTAGTCACAGCGTTAAGCATTGCAATCTCATCAGCGACTATTGCCAGATGAGGTAAATTATCCGAGAGCCACAAACCGCTTTTCCCGTGCTGACGGAAAGATGCCTGTGGGCCAAGCATCTTTGGGACGCCACGAATAAACGCAAACTTTTTTCCCTCGAGGAGCGATTGCGGACAATCGAGACCGTCGAGTTTGGCCAGTTCAGGCTTGTAACTGAACAATTCAAGCTGCGACGGGGCGCCCGCCATATGGAGATAAATCACCGATTTTGCCTTCCCCGGAAACATAGGTGGCCTCGATGCAAGGGGATTAGTAGCATCAAATAAACTATTGGATTGTTTTGAAGAACCGCCCAGACAACTTCCTAATAAGGAACCTAACGCCAATGAGCCGAGTCCCATTGCTCCGTCTTTAAGGAAATGACGGCGTGTATAATGCTGTAAAACAGCATGCTCAGCCTCTATCTTCAGCCTTTGATTAATTTTCTCGTTGTTCATCAACCTAATTTTTATTCAACCATTCATCCATATTCAGCATGGCGCCGGCCACCATCACAAGTGAAGCCAACCTGGCATCCCCGTGTTTATCTATACGCCCTTCAATCTGACCACAAGCATTTGCATCATTTGAATATTTAGTAAATGACTTGTTATACAGATCCATAAAGGCATTAAGTCTTGTTTCGGTGATTGGTTTATACATCATCAGCTGATACCCTTTTGCAATCTTTTTAGTGATCTCCCCGCCGCCCGGCTCGTTCATCCGTGAGGCAAAAGACCTTGCAATTACCAAATAAGTTGAATCATTTAAAATCGTCAATGCCTGTAACGGAGTATTGGTACGGATTCGCCGGGTGATACAGACCTCCCTGGCACCACCGTCGAAAGTGATCATGGATGGATAGGGTGCCGTCCTTTTCCAATACGTATATACCGCCCTTCGGTACTGATCTTCTCCCTCGCTAAGATTCCACTTGTTGGCACTATAGGGAGAGCGCCATATCCCTTCGGGTTGAAAAGGCATCACACTTTTCCCGTACATCTTACTGCTTAACAAGTTACTGACTGCCAGCCCCTGATCTCTAATTTGTTCTGCAGAGAGTCTCACCCTTGGGCCTCTTGCATAAAATTTATTGTTCGGATCCTTCATCAGTAACTCTTCATTTACCCGGGAATCCTGGCGGTATGTAGCAGATAGAACGATCTCTTTAAGCACTTTTTTTATGCTCCAATTAAATTTGTGAATAAACTGCCACGACAAATGGTCAAGCAACTCTCTGTGAGTAGGTGGAATCCCTTGTGATCCAAGATCTTCCAGCGTCTCAGCCAATCCATAGCCAAATAACTGTTCCCAGAGGCGGTTCACCATGGTCCTTGCGACCAGCGGATTATTTGGATCAACAAGCCACTTGGCTAATCCCAGACGGTTTTTGGGTGCATTATTCGGCATGGGATTTAGGATATGAGGTACATCGGGAGTAACCACATTCCCTTCGACCAGCCTGTTCCCCCGCACAAAAACATGGGTAGTTCTGAACTGATCGGGGATATTTTCGACCATGACGGGAATTGTTTCAACAGGTGCGACCATCAGTGAGTTAAATGTGTTAAGCGCTGTTTCGAAACCGGGTTTTCCCTTGCCTGGAAATTTTGTGCCAAAGGCAAGCCAGTCAAACATAACCCCTGTCTCGTCACCATTTTTTATGCCCGGGTTATAAAATTTAAAATAGAGATCATGCTTACCGCGTGTAACGGGTAATTCCACGGTTGCAATCTGCCATGTCCCTTGATTTTTCTTATTTGACAACGGGATTGTTTTAAGTAATTCACCATTAAGACTATCCTTGTAAATAGACCAGTAACCCCCGCTTTTTGATGTATAATATCGGAAAATAAGCTGTTCCTTATTGTCAAGAAAAACATTCGATAGCCGGCAAGTACCCTTGTTGCGAAGACCTGCTGAACAGTCAAGAAGTGCTCCGTTTACGAAATGATCACATTTTAGTGAGTTTATTGAAGGTTGCCACGTTTTCAGAAAAGTGTAATACTTTTTAGCCTGCTGAGCTGAAATGTTCTTTGTCAGCCAGTCAACCAGCAAATTCAGTTTTAGGCTATCTGCCCGATTGTAATTGCGCAAAAGCGGATATTCAAGATCTGAATCTTCATCCCGGCTGTTGTTAAAGAAAGCCATAAACTTGTAATACTCCTCCTGTTTAAACGGATCATAGGGATGACTGTGGCACTGAACGCAATTAAAGGTTGTCCCCATCAGGGCTCCCCAGGTTGTGTTCACACGGTCGAGAACAGCAGCGGTACGGAACTCCTCATTATCTGTTCCTCCCTCGTCGTTGGTCATTGTATTGCGATGAAAGGCGGTTGCAATATACTTGTCATCATCAGGATCCGTCATAAGGTCCCCGGCTATCTGTTCAGTCAAAAATTCATTGTAGGGTTTGTCCGAGTTGAAGGCACGAATCAACCAGTCGCGGTATTTCCAGATATTCCTGCTTCCATCTTTCTCATATCCTTTCGTGTCAGCATACCTTGCAAGGTCAAGCCAGAGTGAGGTCCACCGTTCACCGAATGCAGTAGATGCAAGCAAATCATCCACTAAATTTTCATAGGCTTTAGGGCTATTGTCCGACAGGAACTTGGTTGATTCGATATCCGTTGGAGGTAACCCGGTAATGTCAAGACTTACCCTTCGAAGCAACGTGGACTTATCTGCTTCGTTCGAAGGGGATAGCTTTTCTTCTTTTAGTTTTTGACTGATAAACTGGTCGACATCATTAAGTATCCCTCTGCCATGCAAGTCCGGAACCGGTTCATCCTTTAGCGGAACATAGGCCCAATGCTCACCCCACTGTGCTCCTTCCCTGATCCATTGCGTTAATATCTTGATCTCTCCATCTGAAAGTGCCGGATGTTTGTATGGCATTCTGGCATCAGGATCATCTGTTACTATTCTTCTGATCAACTCACTTTCTGAGGGTTTTCCTGGAATTATCGCAGGTTTTCCCGACTTTGTATTTGCAAGCGCCTCATCCCGGAACAACAGACTAAATCCCCCCTTTTGTTTTACTCCTCCATGACAGGTGATACATTTCCTGTTAAATATCGGCTTTACCTCACTGCTGAAGTCAATCTTTGATTCAGGTTTTATCGCAATTGTGGTTACTATCGTTAGTATAAGCAATGCCACAAACGGAAATATTTTTTTTGATCTCAGAAATTTCACTCGAATAATAGTTTAGCGTATAGTATTTATGAAACATATTAGCACCACAATTGTTTGATTACTTGGTAAACTAAAATTTACTATTTTTATCGCTAAACATTTTAATTCTCCAGAATATGAAAACCCAGACTATTATTCTATTTCTTGCCTTGTGCATGTCGGCCCCACTAATGTCGGAAGCCCAACTTGGAAATTTTATCAAAAACAGAGCTTCCAAAATATTAAATGGTGCTTCCAAAGAGAAAACCAAGGAGGCAACAAATCAGATTGACTCTGTGGCTCAAAAAGCAGCTATGGATGCCGGTGCAGCTGCAAAACAGGCTGAAGAGACCAGATCCAAAGAGAATCAGTCAGGTCCGGAGGGTATGGATTTCTCCAAATTCCTGGGCGGAAAGGTTGAATCAAAGTATAAAGATGAGTATAGTTTCACTTCGCGGCTTTATATGGTGACAGAGACCTATAATAAAAAAGAGACGATGAAGATAGATCTCTACATGTATTTCAGCGCCAATTCACCCACTGTAGGTATGGAAACCAAATCATTAAGTGATGAAAAAGGGAAGACAATGCCTATCAATTCCTCAATGGTCATGGATGGCGAGAACAAATGTTTTATCATTCTGACTGACATGAACGGGACCAAAATGGGGTTGATTTCGGCTATCCCTGATGAGAAAAATACACCTGACGAAAAAAAGCCCCGCAAAACATACGCAACTGATTTCCATAAAACTGGCAACACCAAGGATATTGCGGGATATAGTTGTGATGAATATTCCTATACCAATCCGGAAAGCAAAACAACAGGAAAACTTTGGTTTACAAGGGATGCAAATCTGAGAATTGATAAACGGGGATGGTCAAAAACAGGAATGGGTGACTATTATGGATATTCTGAATTCGAAGGAGGAGTAATTCTCGGCATGGATGGTTATGATGAAAAGGGTAACCTGACGATGAAAATGGAGGCTAAAGAGATCAATCCAAGTTTCAGCCATTCAATTACTGTTAAAGGAATTACGCTGAGACAAATGAACTTCAACATGGGGCAGCAAGGGCAGCATGGAAAGTAGCGGAGTAATCTGCATATCCAGTCAGCGGGTGACTGTTCAGGTGTTGAACAATCACCCGCTAATTATTCCATTCAATTATTTCAATGCCTTAGCCATCAAATCAGCGAGCGGCGAGGCCCATAACCCATATTCGGTGCCGGTAAAGTGTGGGCCTCCTCCGAGTATCAATCCCAGTACATTTGCTGCCTTTCGGCTTATTCCTGTTATATCGAGATATGCAATTTTGTAAGATTCTGTTACTGACCTGTTTATTGCATTAAAAGCGTCAATTTGAATCCCAACGTTTGGCCATCCTGCTCCAAAAATGGTAACTCCGTAATCGGGAATCGATAATACAATAACCCTCGATCTCCTGGACCCTGCCAGCCGTACAGATGTTTCGAGCAGCCCGGTAAAACTCTCACGATAACCTGTTGTATCATTCTTTTGATACTGGTCGTTCACACCAATCATTAAAGTAACTATATCGAATGATGTTGTAAGGTTTTGAGAGGCTATAGCTGCTGCAAGGTTTCCTGTTGTCCAGCCTGTTTGAGCAATATATTTTACAGGTGAAAATTTAATCCCTTGTGCTGAAAGGATTGCGACCGTTTGTGCGGGATAACGCTCCCGTTCAGTTACACCCTCCCCTATTGTATATGAATCGCCTAAAGCCAGGTATGTCTTGCCCAGGGTATCAGCAGAAGCCTGGGGAACCGGTACAGGCACCACAGGTTCAACGGGGGAAATTGCACCGGAGGAACTACTTTTGCTGCACCCTGCACCAAGCACCGAAAGGATTCCAATCAAAAATGTAAAATAAAGATTAAATCGATGATTCATCCGCAGAATATTAAAATAGGTTCTATGACGTATTGTATGGGTCATATAGATTTTGCTCTCACCGCAGCTTGCAATTGGCGACTAGCAACTGGCAGATTTTCGAAAGGAGAAAGTTGCCTTTTCAGAACAAGGTTAAGAATAAAAGTCAATTAGTTGCAGGAATTCAAGCTAGTAGCCAGTAGCTAAGATCAAACTGCAAATCATTAAACTTTATAGCAGCAGGGAAAGCTTCTTTTTCCATACCGATCATTATGGAGCCATTAAATTTATATAACCTATTAACGCTTTAAACATAGAATTGTTCTAAATAGGTAAATATCAGGTGACCTGTTTCAAATTTTATAGAGATTATCAAAAAATTAGTAATGAATTGTATAAATTTATCCCAAT
>CAIOOC010000858.1 GCA_903859795.1 uncultured Bacteroidia bacterium | reverse complement strand
GCCTCATCGAATTCCCGCTCAGTCGGCGAGATACCCTCTTCATCCTCAAAACCATATTTAATTCCAAACAAACCAAGATAGATATCGCATTTCGCCACTTCATTGAGATAAACAGCATCAGCCCGCCGGTCGGATGCAGGTAAATTCTCGAACAGAAATGGTTCGAAAAAAAGTCCCAGCAACGGGTCGCTGTGCAAATAGTCAAACAGGTTTTGACGCTCGCCGGCAAACTCTGTCTGAACACTGCTGATAAAGACTTTTAGTTTTTTCATGTATTTAAATCTGAAATTTAAGCGTCTGCAATTCTTGTGATTAAACTTTAATTACCACTTTTAAAATTATTTATAATTATCATTTGCCCAAATGCTTAATAATTCAAATGGGTTGTTTTTTGGTCCCTGACCAACAATTTCTACATCTAAAGCATTTTCTTTTTTAAGTCCACAATTATATCGAAATATGACTGGGTATGTTTGAAAGATTGGATTTACATTATTGAACCAACGATCTTTTTCAATTCCATTAACAAAGATTGACGTAAAACCCGACTCCTTTGCTAACCATCCAAAATTATAACCTTTCTTTTTGAAAAAAGTCGTTGAATCTTTTAACATTATATTTATGTGGATGATAAAGTATAGATACAACTGTTCTTTGACACTACGTAACTCAGATAATTGATTATTTTGCTTAAGAAGCATTTTTATGAATGTTTTACGTCTAAAAATCAAAAAGTCATTTAAATTAGACATTGAAGACTTATTATATTCTGAAGCCAAACTAATAATTGCCGGATGTTTTTGATAATCGGCATTATTAAAAGTCAACCTGGACCATTCTGATTGATTATATAAAGATGAAGTTAGCAAATCACCCCATATTTTACTAAAATTATTAGATGCTATTTTTTTATAAGAGTCAAAAATTAAAGATAGAAAAATAGAATCAAATTTTTGAATATCACAAGTTGAAATATCAAAATCAATTAATTCACTTTCAGATGATACATAATTAGATGCAATTAATACAGCAATATTCCCCTTCAGATAATCATTATCTTCAATAGAGAATAATAAATCCTTTGCTTTTGGAAATGATTTTATGATATTTGCCTTTACAATCTCTTCTTTTCTCTGAGGAACATAAAATCCATCAAGAGCTTCATGAGAATTTTCATCCAAGAGTATTTCATAAACGTTTTTATCTTGAATGAGGTTATTGACCGATTTTAAAAGCTTTGGCCATTCACGTCGAGAATTATCTGCCGTATTATGAATCAGATTACGAACGACTCTTATGAAATCATTTAAATTCTCTAAATTTTCACTCTTATTCAAGTAATTTAGTGTTGAAAATAATACAAACAACTGATTTATATCTCTTTTTCCTGACAAGATCGATTTGAATATATCATGAACAGTTGAATTTTCACTCCACAAAATATTACCCTTATTGAGTTTTTTTAATTTTTTTATTGTATCTAATGAAAATACTAAGAATTTTAAATTATCCTGCTTAGCATACACTTGTCTTAATACTTTAAAATCAAGGAAATCAGATTCATAATTATTTGCTCTGAATTTTGCATTCTTATAATATAGCATTTCTGTAATGAAGCCCAGATATTGCATAAATGGCTTATCAATTACATAAGAGTCATTTTCTTTATACTGCCAAAGATTTTCCACCCAATCATATTCAATTTTGTCTTTTATTTCCTCTAATAATTCTGGAAATGGTACAATAATCTTATAAAACTCAGATTTGAAACTTTCAAACTCAGTTAACATTTTTCCTCTAGCATTCATTCTTATATATAGATTTTCAGTCAACCCAAATTTTTCGAGTGGAATGAAATAAAAGGAAATCAATGTATCAACATCACTAATTAAAGAATCAAAAATTTTACCTGAATTATTAACCAGTGCATCATTTTTGGCGAAAGTATCAAGCATTGTGAGCATACCTGATATTGTTGGATCATTATTCCACTCATCATCGTACCATTCTGATTCTAATATCTCTTGCTTTACTTTAAGCAGGTTATTGATAGTGCTTTTCTCAATTAATTTTGTGCAGAAATCGTGCGCAGAAGGACGCGTTTCATAAGTAAACTTAAGTAAATTATTTTTTGCGTCAGCTAACCGATCCTCTTTAATCGCAATAAACCAATGCAATAGGAACAGTGTAGTAAGTCTTTGCTGACCATCAAGGGGTATGAATATTTCTTGTTTTGAGCCTCCCTTTTCAGTAACCAAAACAGTTCCATACACAAAGTCTAACTCTATTTTCTCCTTTTTTAATAATGAGTCAATTAAATATTCATTAATAAACTTCTTTCTAATTCTTTCAACATCAACTGTTTCTCGTCCTTGGGCATAATCTCTTTGAATTATAGGAACTTCAATTTTATCATATTTCTTACAAAGACTCCAAAATGTATGTTTAGTATTCATCGTATTCTTTTAATTTAAGTATGGTTTAAGTGTTTC
>CAIOOC010000857.1 GCA_903859795.1 uncultured Bacteroidia bacterium | reverse complement strand
GTCCGGATTTAACCCAGTAAGGATATAATCTACTTTTGTTTTTCCATTTCCTGAGGTTTGCCGCCAATGAATTTCCGACTGAACTTTCGATAATAATTCAATATTACAAATTAATTTGGATTTGACCTTGAATGTTTCTTTGGATTCGTTTCCAAAGAAAACCGAAATTTCGTCCCTACCCGGATTAACTGCAAATGGTTTGGATGAAATGACCGAGAAATTTCCTGCTTTTACAGTTGTCTGATCTGTTCTCAGCTGTATCAGGTAGTTCGTATTGCGCAGATTGTACCTTAACTCAGTCCCATTTAAATCACCTGTAAGATGTGGTTCAAGATAAAGCCGGTTATACTGCGGACGGATGCCATAGATATTTCTGTACAAACCCACGATTGCCATGGCATTATTGGCAAGGATATCTTCACCCGATCCTGTTTGTGATTTTCTCAGATATCGTTGATGCGCAAGGCCATCCTGTTCGTATTTGGCTATTACATTCTGAATATATCTGACCGCAATTTCAGGGTTCTGTTCCGAATAGCACCGGGTACCTAATTCAGCCCATCCCAGGAACATATCCCCGTTCTCGTAATTCGGCCATGGATAATTTACGTTTTTCAGACCAACGCCTTCTTCGTAGGGATAGTAACAGGCCGGCCAGATAAACAGGTTCTCCTTGCTTGTTAACTCTTCCATCTTCGTTAAAACAGCCTCCTTCCGGATTGGATCATCACATAAGCCATAGCCGATCGCCATAAAATTAACCATACTCACCAGGTTATTCCCATAGACCGATCCGTCCTTTTCGCGCCAGTGTATGTACCATTGCTTTTCGGGATTCCAGAAACCTCCATCCGCAATGTTTTTGTTGAACGTTGTTTTTAGTTTTGAGGCCAGAGACAAATAGCGCTCAGCCATTTTGGGGTCACCCAGCAAAATCTCCAGTTCCGACCAACGGGTCAGCGCCTTGTACATTAACGCATTTATCGAAGCGACCTCGTATGACGCCCAGACCACATCGAGCCAGTCTGTCCCTTTCCCTTCCCGATGACTATTTTGTATCACCTCAAACAACCCGTTCCCGTCGGAATCGCGACGGATCATATATTCGATTGCGCTTTCACAACTGCCCTTAAATTTCTTCAGCCAAAGTTTATCGCCGTTCATATCAAACTGTTCGGCCACATCAATCGCGAAGGCGGGTTGTGAATCGAGCATATAGCCCCATTGACATTCGTAATAACCATCCTTTGTGAATGTGCCGGGCATTGCATCGCCGGCATCGTGATGCCATCTGGGCAACACCCGGCCATCGGGCAGAATGGCGTGATCCTTTTCGTATTCAAGCGTTTGCGAATATCCCCCGATGTAACCAGGATCATCGATCGCCAGACCAAAAAGAGCAAGCCATTGTTCCTGCAAAACAGCATATCCGGTTCTCCACCCATTAGACCCGTATAAATTCTGATCTACAACCGAATAACGGGCTATGGTGTTAAGTATTTCGTTGACCGAACTTTCATTAATCCCTTGCAGTGTACCCCGGTCAAAAGCCCTGTCGAAAGTCAATGCTTCAAGGGAATATGAAAGATCTATTTTTGACTTCTTCACCCGGATGGGTGCGAAAACGTCACTGCCTGTTTCGATAAATCGTCTGAATCCGTATTTGGTTACTATGGCACTGTCAGACCAGGTTTGTACGACACCGAAAACATCATTTTTAAGATGGCTGAAAGATGCACCAGAAAAAAGGTTGTTCCTGCTCTGGGAAGAGACCCGAAAGGCGATATTATCATTTCGGTTCCAGAAAGTCATTCCTGATGCATGGACACCGTAAGTAAAATTCTCCTTCTCCAGGAAGCGGTTCCAGGCAACTCCCCCATTATCGGGGATGGCCCCGTCCCATGTTAGCATTGAATTGAAAGACCAGGCAGGAAAAAAGTTACTATCGATAGTGCCATCATTTAAATAGCTTCGTTTGATTTGCCACCGGATACTATTTTTCAGGATAGTAAAAATCCAGCTCTCCTCTATTCCGAATGACCTATTGCCGTACCTGATTTCGCTTATGGTCACAATATTTTTAACAATACGAATCTTCGGTATTACGCCTGATTTTGTGGAAGAGAATATTTCGTTTCCCTGGCTGAAACCTGTATAAATACTATTCCCGCCACTTACCACCGAATTGCCCTTAATCATAAGATCATCAACTTCGCAACCTTTATCACATTTTAGATGAATGAATATGTTACCTAAACTATCAGACAGGGAAACGGAATTGGAAGACTTTTCATAGTTAATTCCTAACCTATACTTTTGAGCATTTGCAACTAACGATAAAAATGCCAATATAACGATCAAAATAATTTTATTCATCTTTTTAAATTATTTGAACTTTTTGAATTAATTAAGTGCAGTGATTTAAGGTCTTGTATTAATCTTAAATCCTCGAGAAGCTGAAAATTCATTTTTGCATCCAATTAACCGGGAGTGGAGAAACACCATCCTCAAAACAGAAAATGTTGGAAAATGATTCAATAAGAAAAAAGCCAGACATTTTCATTTAAAATTATGTAACAGAACTTTTTTCAGCAATATTAATTTCTTGAACTTTATTCTGGTATATTTAGTGGTAAGTTCAGGAATGCGAGTCCAATACTCCTGCGCATATGGCTAACGCTGTTTCCTCCCGGTGCGTCATACAAAACCGCCAGTCTGTTTTTATATTTGATGACTGAGGGAAGTCCTATGCACCGTTTAGACCATTTGCAGTTTTGTCCGTCGAGTACGATAGCCTTATGATCGGTACTCCATTTGTTGAGGTCTTTGGACCAATATACCCAGATAGCATCTGTATATTCACCCTCCTTGTCCAGCCCAATATGGTTTGTAAACAGAAACCAGGTCTTATTCGCTGGTTCATAATACATTGATGAGTTTTCGACCTGTTCCTCCGGTGGCACAATTGGTGCCAGGTCGATTGTCCATGGACCATCCAGGTCCCGGGTCCGGGCTATGCAGATGGTGCGTTTGATCGTGAAATCAGCAGCAGAGAAAAACATCATATATTCGTCCTTATTTTTCACAATGAATCCCGGCGAGGTTGTTGAACTGTAAAACGTTTTCTCCTTTGGTTTAAAAGGAACAATATCTCTTCGTTTAGTCCATGGGCCAAACGGGGAATTTGACTCAGCCTTCATATTCAGATATGGAAATGACGGAACCAGACTGGGTGCCGAAGATACATTGGGAGTGCCCAGATAAAACATATGCCATTTTTTTCCGTCATAGTATGTCGTGCCGTAGCTGGCACTCTTTGAGTCGGGATCATCTTTGCCCCCCAGTTGCAGAACCGGACCTTTCTTTACCCAATGAATCAGGTCCTTGCTTGTTGCCAGAGAGGTAAGCCATCCTTTGGGTCCTGCAGCATCGTAGTGCATACAGAACGTTGAATCATCAGCTTTAAACATCCACAAATCCCTGGCTCCAATCAGGTCACATGAATCCGGACCATCACCGTAAGGCATTACCACCCCCTGATCCTGGGCATTCATCCTGTATTTACACGCAGGACGACCATCTTTATAAAGCGGGATTAACGAAAAAGAGAGAAAGGTTAAAAGGCTTACAAACTTTATCATACCGATTTGTTTTTTTATAAGAAGCC
>CAIOOC010000856.1 GCA_903859795.1 uncultured Bacteroidia bacterium | reverse complement strand
AATTTTTCCTATCGTTATTTCGCTGTCACAATTGGTAATTTATACAAGCCTAGTTCACTAATCGTTGGATTTAGACGAGACTCTTCGATGACCAGCCTGAATTCTTTTGCCGTTACAGGAGCAAATCTTACCAATCGCTTATATCCGACGGTAGTCCCTTTCCCTGCAATCTTCCATAACTCCCCTTCTTTGTATTCGAGATGGAATTTTTCGATGCGCTGACCAATACAGATATTTTCCTGAAGACATAAAACATCCACTTTTTGAATCTGAGGAAGAGTAATATTTATCGTACCTGCCTCTTTTTCCTCTTTTGTTGTCCAGAAGGTTGTCATCTGATGATCGGTAATCGTTTTAGGATTTATTCCATCCGAGCTTAATTTGGCGTTTGAAGCATAATTTACCGCATACATTTTGTCAAGTAACTCTTTTAGCCCTTTGATGGCCTTAACATCATTCTCTTGGAGTAAACCGCGCCTGTCGGGAGGAATATTCAAAAGTAAAACACTGTTATACCCGACAGAGCTGAAATAGATATCAAGTAGCTTCTCAGGTGTTTTTACCTCATTATCCTCTTTGGTGTGATAGAACCATCCCGGGCGGATGGAAACATCTGTTTCAGCGGGGTACCAGATCAGACCTTTGGCATCTTTTATTTTTGAGCGGGATCCCAGGTCTTCTTTTTGATAATCCAAAGTTGGCGCGATGTTAACGCTTGATTGTGAAGCTTCCCCAATCTTCTGCTGATCGGCAGCACCAAGCGGCAAAACGCTCCATTCCGATTCACGTCCATAGCCGCTTTCTGTGCCAACCCAGCGGACATCTGGACCAGATATTGCAATGAGTGCATGTGGTGCCAGTTTTCGAATGCATTTATAATATGCCTCCCAGTTATAAACCTGTTTTTTGCCGTTCGGCCCTTCACCGCAGGCTCCATCGAACCATACCTCGTCTACTTTTCCGTAATTGGTAAGCAATTCGGTCAGCCAATTGATAAATATCTCATCATATTTGGGGGAGTCTCCATAATGGGAATTGTTTCTGTCCCATGGAGAAAGATAGACCCCGAATCCGATTCCTGCCTCATGACAGGCATCAGCTACTTCTTTAACCACATCCCCTTTCCCGGCTTTCCAGGGACTGTTTTTCACGGAATGTTCGGTATATTTGGTAGGCCACAGACAAAACCCGTCATGGTGTTTTGCGGTTATGATCACCTGTTTGAAACCTCCCTCTTTACAGGCTTTTACCCATTGACGCGTGTCAAGTTCGGTTGGATTGAACACTTTGGGATCTTCTGTTCCTGCGCCCCACTCCCTGTCTGTAAATGTGTTGACTCCGAAATGTAAGAATGCGGTCATTTCCAATTTTTGCCAGCGTAATTGTTCTTCGGAAGGAGTCACATTTGCAGCAACCCGGATAACCTCGGCTTCAGTGGCGTTCTGACTAATTTTAACGTGGTTCTTCCCGTTTCGGGCGTTACAATTAAGGCCACAAAATAGTAAAGCGACTGTAAATAAAAGCAGGTATTGCATGAGGATTTTGATTTAATTTGCCGTATGATTACGGATTACAAATATGACTGAATTTACCGTAAAATCAATTATGAATTAGCATGAAAAAAGCACTAAACCCAATCAGGAAACCTTAAATTCCTGGCATGACGACCCTTCCAACTGGAAAATGGGGGTATTTTATTTCAACAAGCTGGACAAACGTCTTTTTCCACCCAAAAGAATTCAGGGCATGGGCTGGACCGTTAATTTTGCGAATCCTTTTTCCATTTTGGCACTTATCGTTATAATCGCTGGAATAACTTTGTTTATCAAATATTTAAAATGAAAATCGCTTGAGAAAAAAATCGGGGCACAGGATGCTCCCGGATCACTGATTGTTCGCTTTCAATTGCTGAAACAATATCTTCTTCATTGAGACCAATTTCTTTACCCAGTTCGACCAGAGTTGCATGATTTCCAAGGTCTTTCCCTTCCTGTCTGCAAGGTGCTGATAAACAGATGTTTTTTCTTCCGGGAAGACTGGAATAGTCGGGTCAAGCTGAAAGCTGTGCCATTCGGTTTCGACCTGGTTGTTATTGGCAAATTGCCCGAGGGCAGCTTCGTAATTCCGTTTACCGATCTAGCAAAACGGACACATTATATCGCTCCACACTTCCACCTTCATTTTTGGTGCAGGGGCCATCACCAGATTTTCCTTGTTAAATGAGACCATTCAATTTGTTTTTTGATCAGTTAACAATTGGTTTGATCATTTTGTTTGTAAAGGTGCTGCATTACGAGGCCTGCCAGAGTGAAGCCGTATATTGCAGTGATATGTGCAATCGTTCCGTTGATTACCGCTTTCTGGCTGCACCATTCATGATCGTCAAGCTCCGGATCTCCAATTCCGTTTTTAATTTTTGGACAAAGGCATTGAGCTGTTCCGCATGAAGATCCGGTTCCCCGGTTTTCAAGGACCTCTTCACTGTAAACACACAGAAATGGTTTAGCTGGAAGTTCCCCTTTACGGATATATTTTCTGATTTTGGATCCGAAGGGACACCCCTGGACCTTCCAGAATTCTGCAACACGAATCTGGGTCGGGTCTAATTTAAGGGATGCACCCATCGACGAAAAGAGTTCGCCATGGCATTTCGTGGCCATTCTGATCAGATGGACCTTACTGCCGAGACTGTCAATGGCATCAATGATATAATCGTACGAATCGAGGTTAAAAAGTTCATGATTGGCTACACTGTAGATCTTTTGAATTGCCGTAATCTCGGCATCAGGGTTGATTTCGAGCAGTCTTTTTTTTAAGGCATCTGTCTTAACCTCTCCAACAGTTTGCATTGTTGCGTGCAGCTGACGGTTGATATTTGTAATGCAAACCCGATCAGAATCGACAATCGTCAGATGATGAATCCCCGAACGGATCAGACTTTCGGCACACCAGCTTCCAACACCGCCAATTCCAAGGATAATCACCCTCTTGTCGGCAATTTCGTCCATCTTTTCCCTACCGAACAAGAGCTCAGTTCGTTGAAATATCCCTTTTTT
>CAIOOC010000855.1 GCA_903859795.1 uncultured Bacteroidia bacterium | reverse complement strand
CATTCGCAATAATTATCTTATAATTACCTCAAAATTAAGAGCATAAATATAATGTAAATGATCCAATAACCTGGAGGAAGGTGGTTTTTAAGGTCAGTTTTTCCAGATTATGAATTAATGCTTTCAAAATTCTTGATTTCATAAAAGACTGTCTGTAATTTTTTGGGTGTGCATTTATTGTTTAGGGTTAAATATATCTAGAGCCAATTTATATTCCTCAGAGTAAGGAAGTTGAAGTTGAGATAACATGCCCGGATTGCTCAAAGCCCAACTAACATATTAGTATGCCAAAATATTGTAACCTGAAAATTCTTTATTTGGAATTGAAGGAATTCTATATCCATCTTTGTCAGGACTATATCCAAGCCTACCTTGTAATGCAATATCAAAAGCAATTTTCCTTATTTCTTCATTAGCCATACCTTGGAAGAACTCAAGAGCGGAAACCATATACATGACTACTGACATATTCGTCCCTATTTCTTTCTGAGATTTTTGGAACTTGTCCATGTCTCTTTTTTCGCTTGGGTCTGGTGTTTTAATATTGAAAGGGTCATTCTCAATCGAGGTTAAAAAATTGTCGATATTGGTTCTTTTTGTTAGATACTCCTTTTCCTCTATAAGTTCGAAGTTTTTATCAAGTTTTAAATCTTCAGCCCAATTTATTACTAACTCATACTCTTCTGCAGGTTCTTTATCATCTTTATATTCGACAAATTCTTTGTAAAATTCATTCGCTTGTTTTAATTCTTCTTGTGTTGCCTGATGATCCTTTATAAAGTCAATGCCATAAAGTTCTTTGTATTGAATCGCATTTACGATATTGTAGATTTTGCTTTTTGAAAGAATGTCTTTAGGCGAAATTTCCTTCGCATCTTTATCAGTAACCGCCTTAATCCCATTCTGGATCATATTATATAAAGAGAGGAATTGGTAAGGTCTTAGTTCTGAATAATCTGAATAAATAAAATCCTCAATGAATAGATCAATAGGAGCATTGTAAACTTGAAGATTTAGCCCATCAAAGAGTCCTGAACAATATTTTGAAATGTCTTCCTCTGATATGCCCATCTTACGAAGCTTCTTTACCGTAGGTTCTAACCCATTAATAAAGGCATCCTTATGATTCTGCTTTGAAATAAAGAGTTGATTAAGTTCAACTTTCCGTGCCTTGACCACAAAATCCAGGTGAACCAACTCATGCATAATTAAATGTTCAATAGCAGGATAATCTGGTTTATAACGAATTATGTGTTTTGTTCTTTTATAGTTCTCAGCAAACTCAAACTTTGCTGCTGTTGGAATAGTATTGTCTTCAACGATTTCTATCTCCCGATCTCCTTCAAATTCAAGCTTGTACTTGTAATTTTGCCATATTTTCTGACCATTATTTGTGATTGCAATTTTCTTCGCTACCTCAAATGCTTGTCTTACTGAATTTTGATAAAGGCCATCCTTATTTTTGTTACACTTAATCGCATTAATACTAAAATTAAATGCAGTAAATAGGTCATCTTCCATATCAGCTATTAAGCCTAATGCGTAATGAGTGTTTGGGTACTGATCATTTATCTTGAGTGCATCCAAGAAATATTTCTTTGCTTCCTGAATCTTTCCCTGTTGCATTAGATTACCGCCAATATTATTCATGGCAATGTTGTCATTCGGTTTAGCAACAAGAGCTTGATCATAATATTTCATCGCTGTCTGAAGATCATCTTTAAACTTCGCAAATACGTTCCCCATCATAATTAGTGCCCAAACATTCTTTGAATCCCAACGAAGTGAATCAATCAAACAATTTATGGCTCTATCCTGATCACCCTCATCAGACAGAATCTGACCTTTTATGCGGTGAAAATCTGAGTTGGTTGGATTAATTGTAATTAATTTTTGAAGTATGGGTTTAGCCTCAAGGTATTTCCCCTTTTCACACTATAATACTCCCCAATATTGAACCAAAAGGGTAGGTGATCTAAGT
>CAIOOC010000854.1 GCA_903859795.1 uncultured Bacteroidia bacterium | reverse complement strand
TCGTCAATAAAAATAACACAAAATCTGCCTCTGTAGAATTAAGCGGGACGGTTGATATAACTGTTGATCATCCGGACAGTACATACTTTCCTAAAGTTGTCACTATTACCTACACGAATTATCAGGATAGTTGTGCAGACGAAACCATTACCAAGAACGGACAGATTGTAATTACGGTTGATCGAAAAGACGTTAAACATCCGAGATTAATTTCAAGGGCATTCGTCTTCCATAATTTCGCTGTGACTACTGATAGTACTAATGTTATTATGAATGGTACTCGTACAGTTAAGAGAACCAAAGATGCGGTGAAATTAAATAATCTCGAATCGGCCCGGGCTACCGTAACAGACAGCATTACTGCAGCTCTTAGTTATGCAGTTTCAACAATTGGCAAAAGCGAGACCCTGACATTTACAAGAAATGTTGATAAGGCACGATCTGCCATTACCCATTTCAGGAATAAGAATTTTAAAGCAGGCGATCCTATTTATAATTTAAATCATTTGGCATTTAGACATTTACCATCCTTAGATTCTCTTAAATACACTGGGACTATAAAAGGGATTAATGAAAAAAGTGAATCATATGCGAAAATCATCACTTCGCCGCTAATTGTGATTAATTATCATGGAAGTCTGGTAATGACATCAGGTATGGTGACCTATACCGCCGGAACTACAGATTCTTACCTGATAACTTTTGAACAGGATCCTGATCATATGCATAAGACCCTTGTTACCGTTAAAGATAACAATACCACCAAAGTAACAACTTTTGATCGCAGGATTTCAAGGATATTAAAAAAGTGGTGGTAATGTATTAAATATTTAGCGTATTGCGTCAAAACAATACGCTACTTTTAATCTTTGCTATTACTTGTTTGAGTTGAAGTGATTATTTCGTTATGGCAATAATTGGCTTGCCCGTAGATGCATTAGGCGGCATAATATTTAAAATAGCGGCGATAGTGGGAGCAATATCAGTAATGTCTACAGATTCGGATGTATACCCTGGTTTAATATTCCCTCCATACCAAAGCAGGGGCACCTGTGTGTCATACGTATAAGTACTGCCATGTGTCGTTCCCGTTTTGGATAATTCCTCCAGCCATGCAGGTTCAAGCAGCAGGGCAAGATCACCTGAACGTTTGATATAAAATCCATTTTGGATCAGAGTTGCCGATTTGTTTTTTAATACTTCTCCGTTAAGCTGACTGGCGGTATAGACATTTGCTATTCCGTTAAAATTCAGAACATAGGAAGCAATATTTTGTGTGAGGTCATTAATATTGATTTTCTTTTTGTCAATTAACTTGTGATTAAGGTAAATCTGGTTATTAATGATAAATGAGACCAGGCTACTATCTCCATAGCTCTTTAATAAATGACCCTTTATTGAATCTCCCATTGTTTTCGAATCAAAATACCCGGCATTCATCTTGTTATCGGTTAACTCAGCCGGAACATATGCAGCGGCATGGTCTGCCGTCAAAAACAGGAGCAGGTTTTCCTTCCCGTAGTTTTTATCGAGCCAGGTAATAATCTCTGCCAGGTCGCGGTCAAGGCGCAGATAGGTATCTTCTATTTCAACTGACTGTGGTCCCATTTTATGGCCAACATAGTCTGTTGCCGAAAAACTTATAGTAAGAAGATCTGTAAATTCACCTTTACCTAAATTTTCACCCTTGAGGGCTGCCAGCGCTAAATCTTTTGTAATAGAGTTCCCGAAAGGGGTGGTCCGTATTATACTGTAATCAGATTTACTGTACATTGCAGGGATATTATGTGGGAAAACAGGTTTTGTTTCACCCTTGAAAAGACCCTCATACGGATTATCATCGCTGGCACTTTCAGTATATTGCTCAATTGGCAATAAGGTATTCCAAGGCTCAGAGAGATATTTATCGGCAAGCCGCAGGGCATTAAAGTCGATAACCCACTGGGGTAATTGCTGCATAAAATAGGTTGAGGAGATAAAATTCCCGGATCCTGAATCAAACCAGTAGGAACCATTTGAAAGATGTCCTCCGGGCAATATGGCAGCCCTGTCTTTCAGTGACACTGAGATAACCTTCGATTTCAGATTGGAGTACAACCTTAACTCGTCTCCAATGGTTGAGGCGAGTAAATTCCGCGGCGACATTTTACCTGCACCTTTTGAGGTGCTCCCGACAGTCTGCACCGAAGAATCGTCGGTTACGTAAGTTGTTTTTCCGGTCTCTCTGACAAACCAATCGTTACCAATTATTCCGTGATAGGCAGGTGTAGTACCTGTATAAATTGAAGCATGACCAGGTCCTGTATAGGTTGGAGAATAGTTGAAATTGGTGTTTTTACAGTTAAATCCTTGGTTCATTAATTTTTTAAAACCATTTTCCGAGAACTTATTGTAATACTTCGAAAGGTAATCGTATCGCATTTGGTCAACTACGATTCCGATGATCAATCTGGGTTGTTTTGTCTCCTTGGAGCCCTTCACCAAAGCACTTGTCTGAGCATGAATAGAAAAGGAGAGTAGTACAAAGACTATGGCTATAGTTATTTTCATTTTAATAAGGT
>CAIOOC010000853.1 GCA_903859795.1 uncultured Bacteroidia bacterium | reverse complement strand
TACCAGCAATTCGGGGCGCGGTGGCTTGGCAGTTATCACCAGAATAACTATACAAAAAGAGACGTTTATAAGATCATTATACGAGTTATTACGTCGTGTTTATTATGCGTATAAACGGTACTGTATAAGCCATTGATACATTGAGTTGAATAACCATAAAGTATTTAACAGATTGGCTTTGTGGCTTATTATTGCTTGAGTTGGTTTGTTGGTTATTACTTGTATAAACTTATTATAGATTTTCCATAAAGAGACCAGTAAACAGGATTTGATTGTGGCGTTATTATTTCATGATGCTGAGTTCCGGCTTTGTCCTTTCTTGAAGATCGGGATTGCAAAAGTAGATCATCCCTGAAGATCAGGTTTTTAAAAGTAGATCATCATGCAGGGTGGTAGCAAGTGTAGAAGAATTTCCTGATAGCGATGTAATACCAATTTTTTCGTCTTTATCCGTACATTATTATCAGGTTACACATGCGATCAAAGAATGTTCTGTATGGGCTGCTTAATTCACAAAAGGTGTAATAGTTATGATTAACAATGGTTTTTTAAACGGGCTTGTTCAATCTCTATTTCAGAAAGGGAAATCAAGCACTTCACAAATTGAAAATCAAGCTAAACCAGATACCAAAGGCAGAAGCTTGCCTACAGTAAAATTTGACCCCAAGCGCGTTCACAATCCTGAAATGGCTGCAAATATCCGAAACAACGTACAAACAATTAAATGTATCGGATGGTGCATCGGTTCTGAGAATACCAAAGAAGTTGAGGCCGCAGTAACCAGAGCGGCAGCGTCAGGCCGGAACATCAAAATGTTGACCGATGAGCTAGAGCATACCTATGGGATTACCCGAAAGTGTGCATCGTTCATTGCCTGTGACCAGATCGAAAAGGCTACGTCACAGATTGCGCAAAGAGAGGAACTTGCGCTCGGCCTTGTATACGGTAGATGGGTGCATGGGCGGGGTGGGAAGCATCCGAGGCCGTGCCATGTCAAGGCTAACGGGAAGATATTTAAGATTGCAAAAGGGATGTTTATTCAAGGGCGATGGGTATTGCCGGGGATGGATATAAATTGTAGGTGTATTTGGGAAATACTTCTACCTGGTTACCAAGATTTCAAGGTGGGAACAGTGCCGAAAGGGTACAAAGAGGTTTATCCCGAGTTACAAAAATGTCCAGAAAGAAGCCCTGAATTTCTTTATGGTATTTTAGATTAAAGTTTTAGTGAGAAAATGAAACTTAAGCTTATTCAGCCGGGCAAGTTCCCGGCTTTTTTCGTGTAGGGTGTGTATGATATGTACCCTTTCAGAAAAGTAAAATAATTCAACTTTACAGATTCGCTTTCTCTTTTTATCTTTACTCTTTCGGTATCTTCCAAAAGAAAATAAGAGCGGGTAAAAAACGGGATTATTGAAGCATTTGTAAAGTTCTTGTAAAGTTTTGGCTGTTTATGATGCTTTTTATTCCCTGTATATCGTTTTAAAATAAAGAGATGCTGAATTTTTACAAAAATTTGAATATGGAAGGTCGTAT
>CAIOOC010000852.1 GCA_903859795.1 uncultured Bacteroidia bacterium | reverse complement strand
TCTATGTGCGAGTAGGGCTTTTACAGTTGTCCTGCTTTTGCCTTTAAGCTGATCGATTAAAAATTTCAACAATTCCGAACTCTCCTTAACTGTTAACAGAATTTGTTTCGGTGTCCCTTTTTCAGGATTGGAAGGCATTTGTTCCATAAACTATCGAATTATATTTGGGCTAATCAAGAGTTGATACAATAAGTGATTAGCCTTCAAAAGTACAAAAAATGGGATGATATTAGATAACTCCTCTTTTTGATAAGAGGTTAAGGTGGAAAATTCAAATCAAGGTTTACTGAATTATTTTTTTTGTTCTTCTTCCATTTCTAAACCATACACCTTTTTAAGCAGAAAGGAATCGACCTTTTCAGTATATGCAAAATCGGTTGATCGAAGCAAATCGAGATATTCGCGGACTACCTCAGAACTCCTTGTTCCGGGGTACTTATCGACAAGTGATTCGAACGAGGTTCTGGAGCTGTCGTTCAAAATATTGGTTTCCGGATTAAAAATTTTTGAACTTTCCATTCCTGCGAGAAAAGCCCCAAGGTATTGTGCATATTTATCCTGAGCACTTCTTATTGAGACAAAACCCTTGTTGGTCTCAATAAAACGATCCCATCTGATGATTCTGGAGATAAGTGAATCTCCGGGAATAAGGATCTTACCGTCTCTGGCAAACAATCTTTGCTGTTCCTCACTTTCGATTGTTAAAAACTCCCGGTAAGCAGGCGAAAGAGATGATCCAAAATTTTGCAACAGAAATTTTGTCTGTGGTTCAAGATAATAAGATCCCTCCACGGAGTAGAGTAGCATTCCCTGCTCCCCAAACATACGTTTCAGCGAACTGACATTTTGCGGTGAAGGAGCGATCCCAAGCTGGTTACTGACCTTTTCGTTGTTTTCAAAATAGATACCAGCCAGATGATTAACAAAATCGTCATAAACAAGAAACATAGAGTCGCGGATGAGGGTATCAACAACACAATTCTTCAACAGATAACCGGCAATCGTAAGTGAAGCTAAATCGCCCGGATCAATTGTATCGAGTACCCTGCGGTAATCAGCTGAAGTGACTAATCTGATCTTTGCAATTTTCATACTGTCAATCACTAAGTCGTATTTTTCCGGTTCACCCGAATCTTTGCTTTTTGATTGATTGAAATTACAGGCAAACAGAAGAGTCAGAAGAGAAAATAGCAGTATGGTTGAAGTGCGGCGCATAGTCAGGTATTCGTTAATTATTAAAAAGCATAATGTTAAATGAAAAACCGATGAAATTAAAATTGCAGATTATAACATGCAAAGTGCGAAAAAAATTCACAACTTTTTCATTGTGCTTTTTTCAATTTACATTTCAAACTTTCCAATTTAACGATTCTTCCAGGAAGGCTAAAATACTTAACGCTATTTTCTCCCTTTCCGGACTGAAAAAATGGTTTGACCTCCCTCAATTTCCACTCTAATGAACTTTCCTTCACTCTTCTCTTTTGATCTTTTGCCATTAATCCACAACTCAGGATTATCAATTTCACGAATCGGAACTGATACCGCAGCCTTCATATCCGAAGGGATGGTGACTTGCAGATCAAAATGGGACGTATTATCAGTGCTAAACTCGCAGTTAATTGGACCTTTTATTGTAGGAACCTTTATTGCGGATGAGGTAAGTCCTCCTGTTTGTGGTTTGACCTGTGTCAACCCAAATCCCGGTGAAAGGGGAACGATACCCCACAGGCCTCGGGTAACTAAGTTTGCCGGAACGGCACCCCAGGCATGGTTCCAGTCTAGGTTTGGTTTAAATCTGGCAGCCCAGGCTTCTAATGTTATTGTTGAGCCGGATCTGATCATGTTCCACCATCCGCGCTCTCCAGGTGAACACATCAGGTCCAGAGCGGCTTTATCCTCGCCGGCAGCATACAGTGATTCCAGAAGAAATTGTGCGGCATATACACTGCAGGCCATTCCTCGTGAACTGATAAATCCAGCCACTCCGGAGACTTTCGCTTCCGGGACCATCCCAAAGGCAAGCGGAAAAATACTGGCATGCAGTGAGGAATGTTTCGATCCCTCACCATCCAGATACTTCCCTTTCGTCTGATCAAAGAGCAGATCGTTCATTGCTTTCCTCACCTTTTCAGCCTTATTCCTAAAAAATAATTCATCTTCGCCGTTTCCTAAAGCCCCGGCAATCTTCTCCATCAAATTAAGTGACTCATAATGAAATGCATTAACTACTGTATTGACTTCCGGCATCTCATTGCCATCCCGTTCATCGATAGGCCAGTCAACAATGTCTTTTAAGGGAACCTGAATATGAATATCTTTCAAAACGGATTCGTTCATCAGGCCGGTCCTTGTGCTTATTAAACCATCATCGCGCTCCAGGGCGATCAGACTCTTACTTTTGAGATCTTTATAGAACTTTGCCAAAGGCCTGATGTCTCCGGTATACAAATAATCAGTGTAGGCCAGCATCACACAATACATGCTCCATTCTGTCGGCCATGTAGGATTAACCATCAGATATTCTGTTGAATAGCGGGCAATGGAATATTCCCTGTCGGTACAGTAATGACCGAGTTGATTGATATAAGCATCACCCTCGTAAGGGGTTCGTTCGCGGTCACCATCGACATATATACCACAAAAGCTGGTAGCCTTAATGCTGTATTTGCATAAATCCCAAACCTGGTTGAGAATTGTATCGGAGCATGTAAAACTACTCGCTGAATCATCCCAAAAATAATTAACAGCAATCTGTTCGGCTGATTTGCAAAATGTTGCCTTTGAAAAGGTTTCGATTTCACAATAGCGAAAAGGGGTTACTTCTCCCACCTCAGCAGGCATGACAATCGCAGGGTATTTTAAGTGTCTGGGAATATGTGGAATATCTAACGTATACAATCGTGTACCCCTTTCAACATGTAACCCAACGAAGCGGTAGCGGATCGTTCCCCCCGGGTTTCGTTTTATGATTCCAGGGGCCTCGAGCTTTTCACCCAGGTGTACAACAACCGAATCTGCATTTTGACTTTCAATCTGAACTCTAAGTGTACCAAATGCGGCTTTCCCAAAATCGGCAAAATAGTTGCCAAGTGAATTTCTATCTATCACCTTTTGAGGCTGAATGATATGCCTTATCTGAGGCATTACCGAAACAGCCGGAGTCTTTTCGAATAACCCGGTTTTAAACTCCTGTATCTCAGAAACTTTTCTTTTTTTTGATGATACAAATCCAACAGTGACATTCCAGAAATAGATTGCCATTGGATTTAATGGTTTACCAGCAAATATTACATTAATCGATTGGGAAGTTTTTACCAGGCCGCTATTCCAGATTTCTGCTTCACCAGCCTCAAGCCTTTTACGTGAAGTGGAAACCCTTAATTGATAACTCTCCTGGGAGTCTTTTCCTATACCATTAACGATCCAGGAAAAGCCTGGGAAAGGGGTATTTATGGTGCCCAGCGAGGGATTACGCAGAAATTCAACCATCAAACCTGTTGGTCCGGATTCCGGATTAGCAACAGTTATGCTAAAAATTATCAGTAGAAGGCAGAATAACAAAGCGCATTTTTTAAGCATAGGCCAAATCTATTCCGGAGGGTACAGAAGTAAAAACAACGCTATTCATTAGTGAGAGCCTGTCTAAAAGTCAGGCTCTCACTAATAATCTATCACGAATATATTATAATCTTGCCTTGATCGCAGCAGTCTCCTTTTCGAAGCCAGGCTTTTCAAGCAGCGCAAACATGTTCTTTTTGTAGGCCTCTACACCGGGCTGGTCAAACGGATTGACATCGAGAATATAACCACTTATTCCACATGCGATTTCAAAGAAATAAATCAACTGGCCCAAATAATATTCGCTAAGTTGTGGAATATTTATCCGGATGTTTGGGACTCCGCCATCAACATGCGCAATACTCGTACCCAACTCGGCCATTTTATTGACATAGTCGACCCTTTTACCGGCAAGAAAATTCAGTTTGTCGAGGTCTCCTTTATCCTCAGGAACCAAGACTTCATTATTCACCTTCTCGACAGAAAGAACAGTTTCGAATAAGATTCGCTCACCTTCCTGGATATACTGCCCCATAGAATGAAGGTCGCTTGAAAAATCAACGCTTGCCGGGAAAATACCTTTAAACTCCTTCCCTTCACTTTCACCGTAAAGCTGTTTCCACCATTCTGCAAAGAAATGGAGTTTAGGATTGTAATTTACCATAATTTCAACCTTCTTCCCACTCTTGTAGAGCGCATTTCGGGCTGCGGCATACTGCGAGGCGATATTTTTCTCGAACGGGACATCGGCTCCGCAGGCAACCTCCATCGATTTTGCTCCGCTGACCAGTTCGCGAACATTGAATCCGGCAATGGCAATGGCAATCAATCCAACAGGGGTTAGCACAGAATAGCGGCCACCAACATCATCGGGAATCACAAAAGTTTTGTATCCTTCTTCTTTAGCAAGTGTTTTAAGTGCACCGCGCTCGGCATCGGTAATGGCAATAATACGTTTACGCGCCTCGTCAATACCATATTTTTCCTCCAGATCCTGCTTCAAAAGTCTGAAAGCCAGAGCTGGTTCTGTTGTAGTACCCGACTTGGAAATAATTGCGCATGCCCATTCTTTATATTCTAGCAGGTCACGCAGTTCAAAGAGATAATCCTCGCTTATATTTTGACCGGCAAACAGGACTAAAGGAGCTTCAAAACTCCCTTTGATATGTGCAAAAGAGTCAGAAAGTGCATCAATAACTGCTTTACTACCGAGGTAAGAACCGCCGATTCCAATCACGACAAATACTTCCAGATGTTTGGATTGAAGCTTTAACGCAACTTTTTCAACCTCATCCAAAACTGATTCAGAGATTGAGGAGGGAAGGTCTACCCATCCAAGGAAATCGTTTCCCTTTCCGGTTCTATTGCGAAGTGCGGCATTCTGTTGTTCTGCAGCATTTTTGTAAGCTGCAATTTCGTCTGAGGGGATAAAGCTGTAAACTTTATCCAGGTGTAATGAAATATTTTCCATAAAAGATTAATTAACGCAAATGTTCTGTCAATAACCGGATCTCGATAGCCGGAGAGATATTTTCGTAAATAATATTATATACCGAATCCGTGATTGGCATATTTATATGATACTGTAAATTAAGTTCTTTAATACATTTAGTGGCATAATAACCTTCTGCGATCATGTCCATTTCGAGCATTGCAGACCGGACGGTATAACCTTTACCAATCATCGTTCCGAACGCACGGTTTCGCGAAAAGTGAGAATAACCGGTAACAAGGAGGTCCCCCAAATAGGCCGAAGATTTAATGTCTCTGGTAATTGGATGAACGGTATCAACAAACCGCTTAATCTCCTGAATGGCATTCGACATTAGTACTGCCTGAAAATTATCACCATACCGTAGGCTATGGGAGATACCTGAAGCTATAGCCATAATATTTTTCAGTACTGCTGAATACTCGGTACCCCAGATATCATCTGAAATATGGGTGCGGATTGAGGGACACTCCAACAGCATTGCAAACTGCCTGGCGCGCTTCACATCGGGACTTGCAATAGTAAGGTAAGAAAGCAGATCGCGGGCAACCTCCTCTGCATGACATGGTCCTGCAATGACGCCGAACTGGTCGAAAGGTACATCATAAAATTCATGAAAGAATTCACCCACCACCAGGTTGTCATCTGGAATAATTCCTTTTATAGCTGAAATAACATACCTGTCCCCAATATCGACTGTCAGATGACTTAGTGTATCTTTGAGGAAAGCCGACGGGGTGACGAAGACAAGGATATCTGAGTTTCGGACAATCTCGTTAATGTCGGTATAAAAATTAATTCTTGACATTTCAAATTCAACGGATCGCAGATAATTTGGATTATGCCTGAACTTTTTAAAAAGCTCGATATTCTCCTCCTTTCGGATAAACCAATTTAGCTCAGGCAGATTATAGATCAGAATCTTGGCCAGAGCAGTCGCCCAACTGCCGCTTCCGATTATCGCTACCCTGCTTTTCTCGTTAATTTCAGTCATATTTCCGACGCATTAATTTAACCAATTCGACACATCGTTAGCCGCAGGGTTAGGCAGCCCTAGCTGATTTTTTTTATTAAAACCACATAAATCATTGAATAATTTACCTGGCTTCACCTCTTTGAGCTGAGATACCTTTTTATATCCCATTTTCATAAGTACTTCAACCCATTCGGCCGGAATACCTAACTCGATATATTTTTCTGCAGGGTCCTCTTCAGCTCTTTTTTCAGGTTTCATTTGCGGGAAAAGGAGAACATCCTGGATCGAAACCGAATTGGTCATCAACATGGTAAGACGGTCAATCCCGATGCCCATTCCCGAGGTGGGTGGCATTCCGTATTCGAGCGCACGTACAAAATCCATATCGATAAACATTGCCTCAATATCTCCTTTTTGCGATAATCTGAGTTGTTCCTGAAACCGTTCAAGCTGATCGATAGGGTCGTTTAGCTCAGAATAGGCATTGCAAAGCTCTTTCCCATTGACCATCAGTTCGAAACGTTCAGTAAGATCCGGATTATCACGGTGCTTTTTGCAAAGGGGTGACATTTCAACCGGATAATCTGTAATAAATGTGGGCTGAATGTAATGGCCTTCGCATTTCTCTCCAAATATTTCATCAATAAGCTTCCCTTTGCCCATTGTATTATCACATTCAATGCCCAGTTTTGAACAGACCTCACGGAGTGCATTTTCATCCATATCCGAAATGTCAAAACCGGTGTGCTCTTTTATAGAGTCGTACATTGTAATCCGTTTAAAGGGACGTTTAAAATCTATCTCCTTGTCGCCGACAGGAATAGAGGTCTTTCCGTGCAGAGCCAGAGCCACCCGCTCAATCATCTCTTCCGTAAAGCCCATCATCCAATTGTAGTCCTTGTAGGCCACATAGATTTCCATTACTGTAAATTCAGGATTATGGGTGCGGTCCATCCCCTCATTTCTAAAATCCTTCGAGAATTCATAAACACCCTCAAATCCCCCAACTATCAATCTTTTCAAATACAACTCATTGGCAACCCTTAAATAGAGGGGTATATTGAGAGCATTGTGATGAGTAATGAACGGACGTGCAGCTGCTCCACCCGGAATAGGCTGCAAAATGGGAGTTTCCACCTCCACATAGCCACGTTCGTTGAATAATTCACGCATCTGATTTATGATCTTAGTCCTTTTAAGAAAAACCTCCCTGACGTGGGGGTTCACAATCAGATCAAGATATCGCTGACGGTAACGTTGTTCAGGATCAGTAAAAGCATCAAAGGTCTTGCCCTCTTTCTCTTTCACAACCGGTAAGGGTTTTATTGACTTGCTCAGCAACACAAATTCTTTAACATGAATGGTTATCTCTCCCATTTGGGTGACAAATACATATCCCATAACACCAATAATGTCACCAATATCAAGTAATTTCTTAAACACCTCATTATAAAGGGTTTTATCTTCTCCGGGACATATTTCGTCACGTGTGATATAGATTTGTATTCGTCCCGTTTCGTCCTGAAGCTCTCCGAAAGATACTTTGCCCATGATGCGCTGACTCATTAATCTGCCGGCAAAAACAACTTCCTGGAGGTTTTTTAGTTCAGGATCAAAAGTGGTGAGTATTTTGTTGGCTGTTATATTGATTTTGAATTCATTAGCGGGGTAAGGATTGATCCCCAGGTCGCGCAGTTTCTGTAACGAACCGCGTCGGATCAGTTCCTGCTCACTTAATTCTATATTGCTCATTTTAAATGTTTACCTTCAGTTAATCGAAAAATATGCGCAAAGGTACAAAAAGTTATCCTTTTGGGAATAGCTAGTTTTTAGTATATTTGAGGAAAATATTTAGATCGGAAGCTCCAATTAAGAAGTTTGTATGCAAAAATCGTGGAAATTAAAGAAACCTGCTGATAATAACGACCTTAAGCACTTATCTGCAGCGTTAAATATAGATATTGCAATTGCAAATTTACTTATTCAACGGGGTATTAAAACATTTGCTGAGGCCCGGGCATTTTTTCGTCCGAAGTTATCTGATCTTCATGATCCATTTCTGATGAAAGATATGGACAAGGCCGTTGACCGTATCAAGAGGGCAATCGACAACCAGGAGAAAGTGATGGTTTATGGTGATTACGATGTTGACGGTACTACCTCGGTGGCGCTGATGTATTCATTTTTAAGCACAAGGCTCGAATCTATCGATTATTATATCCCCGATCGCTACATGG
>CAIOOC010000851.1 GCA_903859795.1 uncultured Bacteroidia bacterium | reverse complement strand
TATATAGTTTAATCGGAACTATTCTTGATGATATGGGAAAAGCCAGTGAGGGTATAGATGTCCTTACCGCTGCCCTGAAGAGATGGCCCTATAATCAAGGCATCCTTTATAATTTGGCTATCTGCTACTTAAATACCGATAAGCCACTCCAGGCCGAAGCTATACTCGAAAGAAGTTTACTGGTTAATCCTTATCATACAAGAACTCATTTAGGCCTGGCAAAAGCAAATTACATAATGGGGCGTACTGCACAGTCTTATCTTGCATTTAACATGGCATTGCTGCTAAATCCCTCTGTCAATAATCTGTCAGCCTATGAAGAAGCAATATCTCAAAAATCAAAACTTAAAATCCAGGAATACTTATATCCATATCCTAAGGGTGCAAACTCCGGTAAATGGGATGAGATAAAGGATTTACTGCAATCAGAACTTGCATTTAGTAAAGAGTTTGATTATGGTTATGAATATAATTATACTGCTGGCCGTCAATCGCTCATGTTATTGAAAAGGCTTACATTCGAAGCTTCCGATACCTCAATTTATAACAGGTTTTATGCAAGAATATTTGTCGACATATATCAAAAGACCGGGTTCGAAACATATCTTAACTATATCCTGAAAAACATTAAGAATGAGAATGTAGCTAAATGGTCTGAGAAAAACAAGGACAAATTAGACACCTTTATCAAGTGGGCGCAATCCTATATAAATCAGGGAAGATTATATGGCTTTTCATATCAGGATGAGAAGAATACAAAACAAACACGGCATTATGATGAAAAGGGGAATTTAGTCTCGATTGGAGAGTTATCCGGTAAGAGCGGAAATGTTAAAAACGGCAAATGGCTTATTATTGGGGATGATGGATATATAAGCGAAAAACTGGGATATATTAATGATAAGGCTGAGGGGGAATGTGTCGATTATTGGTCGAACGGCAATGTGAAAAATCGGGTGAATTTTGTAAATGACAAATTGGAGGGGACTAATAAGGTATTCTATTTAAATGGTAACCTTGAAAAAAGCTACATTACCAAATCAGGCAGGAAGGAAGGATTTTTTGAAATTTATACACATTCCGGATTAATTAGCAGTAAAAACAGTTATTCTGCAGATTCTGCCAATGGCCCCGGAGTATATAATAATTATAATGAGGGATTTAAACGTATCTATACTTATAAAAACGGTAATCTGGAGGGTGAAAATACAGAAACATGGCTGAACGGGAATGAAAAACAGAGCTGCCTCTATCATAATGATATGGCCAATGGAATTTATAAATCATGGTATTCCAATTCGAGCAGAGAAGCTGAAAAAAACTTCAAAAATGATACCCTGGTTGGTAAATGCATTGAATATTATCCTAATAATCAAAAAAGTAAAGAACTTGAGTATAACAAGAAAGGTCAGCTCTCAGGAAAAGTAATAACCTATGACAGAACCGGGAAAATTACCTCGGAGGAGAGCGAATACAATGATGGAAAACTAACAGGGGCTCGTACCGAGTACTTTCCTGATGGCAGGAAGCAGAACATTCTCAC
>CAIOOC010000850.1 GCA_903859795.1 uncultured Bacteroidia bacterium | reverse complement strand
AGGTTGGTTTTGGTTTTTTCCAGGAGTTTTATCTCTCCAATTTCCATTGTTTTGTCGACTGCCTTACACATATCATAAACTGTTAAAAGACTTATACTTACTGCAATCAGTGCCTCCATTTCAACTCCGGTTATCCCTGTACACCTCACTTCACTTTCGACAAGTATTCCTTTTTCTGTAACGCTTGCCTTCACAAAGACCTTACTTAATACAATGTTATGGCAAAGGGGAATGAGGTCTGCGGTCTTCTTGGCAGCCTGAATCCCTGCAATTTCCGCAACTGTGAGTACGTCCCCTTTTTTCATGAGATTCTGTTTGATCAGATTTAGCGTATCTGGCGAAAGAGAGATCGTTCCTGAAGCTTTTGCATTCCGCAATTGAATCTCTTTTCCTCCAACGTCTACCATCCGGGCATTCCCTTCTGAATCGGTATGAGTTAATTTTTCCATGATTTGTACTATCCTCCAATATTATAAAAACTTCCGGTTGTGTTCAGACAGCCGTTTAATGGTTTGATATTTAGGGCGCTTAATAAAGCTCTTTCTGCTCCCATTTTGCGGACCGAAAATTCCTCCTCGTCGAACAGGCATGGTTTAACCATTCCATTAGCGGTCAGTCTCAGCCGGTTGCAAATGCGGCAATTCCCGCCTTCTCCACCTTCTACCACCGAGAATTCTCCAGTCTCCAGGTTCATCTGATGGATAAATCTGGCCTGAAGGTTGTTGATATGGCAAAATTGTTTTACCTGCAGTGCGTCCTCTTCATTTGAAGATTTATAAACCACACAGTTAATTTTGATGGGTTCCAAACCTGCATTCATGGCTGCCGCAATGCCTCGTAAGACAAGGTTGATATCACCCCCGCGAGTAATTTCTTTAAACTTCTGAGGATTTAGCGTATCAAGACTAATATTTACCCGACTTAAACCAGCTTCTTTAAGGGGAAGGGCGAGTTCTTCAAGGAACATTCCATTAGTAGTCATTGAAAGGTCCTTGACTCCATTAACAGCTGAAATCATGGAGATTAGTGTTACGATATCCTTACGGACAAGTGGTTCTCCGCCGGTAATCCGAAATTTGTCGATACCAAGGCTTACGGCAATCTTTACAACGGCTGTTATCTCTTCAAACGAAAGAATATCGCTGTGATTCATCAGTGTAACTCCCTCTTCAGGCATGCAGTATCTGCACCGGAGATTACAACGGTCTGTAACTGAGATTCTCAGGTAGTTGATATGTCGGTTATAGCGGTCGTACACGTACGTAATCTCCTTTTTTCATCGTTAAAGTACCTTTAGGGATTTCCATAATCCCTTTTGCAAAGATATATGAATGGATATGTGCAGAACCATGATATTCCAAAGGCTTTACGATAGTTTGCTTTGTAAATGTAACCGGTACAAAAATCATCTGGTTCCCATTTTTTCTATTATAATCCTCACCGAGTGGCAGGGTGAGAAAAGATTGCTCTGCTGTCTTTCCCATTAATGCATCCAGAAATGGTCTGACCAAAACTTCAAACTGGACAAATGAAGAAACAGGATTGCCCGGCATACCAAAAATAAAATGGTTGGCTCTTTCGCCGAACAGCTGGTGTTTTCCAGGTCTTACGTCCATCCCGTGGACCGGAATATGAACATTGAGTTGGTTTAGGATTTTTGGCACAAAATCGAAATCACCCACAGATACGCCCCCTGAGATAATTGTAACATCATATTTATCAATTGCCTTGGATAATATTTCATGGAGAGATTCTTCATCGTCGCTGACGATGCCCAGATAATCAGGTTTGATGCCTAATTGCTGCACTTGCGCCCAAAGTTGATATCCGTTGCTGTTCCTGATTTTTGAAACTCCAGGAGTTTCTTCAGGTTCGACAAGCTCATCACCTGTCGAAATGATTGCAACAGCCGGATTCAGATAAACTAAAGGACGGTCAGACCCCACTGAAGCAAGAATGGCGATATGAGCCGGCAGAATAACATCACCAATCCTTAAAACCTGGTCTCCTTTCTTTACATCCTCACCTTCATAACAGATATTATCCTTCAAAGTGTCTGAATTGCATCTAATATATTCATTACTAGTTATTTCAATGTCCTCTTTCATGATAATAACGTCTGCTCCCCCGGGAACCATGGCCCCTGTCATTATCCGGGAGCATTGATTTTTGCCGATTATCCTGGTTGGAATCGATCCGGCAGGAATTTCCTCAATCACCTGTAAAAGATTTTTCATATCGGATTTCCGGCAGGCATACCCGTCCATCGCCGACTTATTGAAAGGGGGCATCGAAATATCGGCATAGATGTTTTCAGCCAGCGTCCGGCCCAATGCATTGAATAAATACACCTGTTCGGTGCCACGAGTTCGCGCAAATTGCTGTGTTATTCCGAGCGCTTCTTCAAAAGGTATCATTTCAGATTTGTTTTAAGGTCCATCGGTTATCCGTGATTTCAACTGTATTGAAATCAAAATCAATATTCTCACCGTCAAATGTAATTATCCGGTCGGCAATTTGCATAAGACTTTCAGTTCCATGTTTAAAACTGATCGTTTCGGTATTTCTCATCATAAGAAAGAGCCCTGGCGTAACATATTTTCGTAAACCTCCTGATTCGCAGATCAGTATAGTATCCGATGGAATTAGTTTAAGTATTTCGCTGAATGCTTCCCTAACGTATTCATCTTTCACCATTACAAAGTATGACTTTAAAGCACCTGCATTAAGCATCAGCGAACTGTCTTTTCGGGCCACGAAGTCGGTCTCTTCAGCGATATAATAGTTTTCATTGTCTGCTATAACCTCTCTGCTTTGGATGTTTTCGTGGAAATGAGGTGTGATTTTTATGGCAAAAATAGATTTCAAAGAGCTGCATTTCCTGATAATATTACAGGCCAGGGTTGTCTTTCCCGTATTCCTTCCCGTTCCGGCAATGATTAAAAGTTGGGGCAGACTTATTTCATTCATACTAAATAAGGAAAAGTTTAATACTAGCAATTAACAATACTGACGCCAGTACGAACTTCAGTCTGTCAGGTTTAAGTCTGAAACTTCCAATGTACGAGCCTATTATACCCCCGATAATTCCGACAGCGATCCAGACAATTATATGAGAGTCAAACTTAAATCCTCCGGTTAACAATGCCGATAATCCGGAAAGTGAATTGAGAAAAATAAAGAGTGCTGAAGCGGCTGCAGATTCCTTTACATTTGCCCAATGGAATAAGATTATAACAGGGCTTAAAATGATTCCACCTCCAATTCCGATCATTCCTGAAAAGAATCCAAGAAATGCCCCAATTAGCAAGGCCGGTAGAAAAGGCATTTTTATCGACTTCTCAGTAACAGCATTCGGAATAAGTAACATTCTCCCGATTGCAATGAGTAAAAATATGCCTAGTATGATTTTATAGGTTGATGGGTTTACTTTGGTTAATGCCCCCAGATAAGCAAATGGGATTGACGAGATTAAAAAGGGCAAAATCAGTTTCCACCTGAAATATCCCGCTTTGTAATAGCTGTAAAAGGCAATTGCTGAAACAAAAACATTGAGGGTCAATGCAGTCGGTTTCATTAAGACAGGTGCGATACCATAAATGGCAAGAAGCGCAAGATACCCCGTTCCACCTCCGTGTCCGACAGATGAATAGAGGAAAGCAATGACAAAAAGTGACAAAAGAAATAGATATTCCATATTTTGAATATTTATTTCTCCGTTCCCAAAGAAACACGGATAAAACAGCTTACACCTTCTGAGCAAGTGCCGGACGTTCAGTAAAAACTGTATCTCCTTTCCAAACTGAGGAAATTATTCCTTCGGGAGGCATCAGCGTTTCCATTGATACCCATCGGTTTATGTTTCGTATGACTGGACACTTAGAAAGACAAACTCGGAGAAAACTTTAACAAAAGAATTAATAATTATTCATTTTATGAAGAAGGAAATTAATATAGAATGATTCCATTATATACGGTGCAGCTTCATTCGGGTTGCTGCCGGCAGCCAAAGTCGTTGTTAAAAAAGTGACCTGGTAAAGGTGTTTAAACAAGTCAGGATCGGTATCTTTGCCTGTAATTATTCAAAATTCAAAGATGGAGGGAAGTGCTAATTACCGTCAGGCGCTTACAAAAGCGATGGCAATGTGCAGTCAGTCGGAACGGTGTCGTCTTGACGTGGCAGAAAAACTGAGGGTGTGGGAGCTGTCTGACCAAGAGATTTCCATGGCAATCGATTATCTGATTAATGAGCGGTTTCTAAACGAGGAACGGTTTGCCGATTTTTATATTAATGATAAACTCAAATTTAATAAATGGGGAAGAATTAAGCTTTCAATTATGTTGCGGCAGAAACAGATTCCTGAGGAGCTGATCAGATCAGCTTTGAGCAGGATTGATGGTGATCTTTATAAAAAAACACTTTTTGACCTTCTTAAATCAAAAAATAAATCACTTAAGGCGACCTCAAAATATGAACGAAACTGGAAGCTCGCAACGTTTGGGCATAGCCATGGTTTTGAAGCTGATCTGGCGTTTGAAGTGGCCAGCCAAATTGCAGATGATAAATGATGAATGGAAAATGCAAAGTGAAAATAGCTAAATTGCTCATTGATTTTTAGTGATGTGAAGTTATTTCCAATTTTTAGCAGTGTCTTTTTACCTGATAGTCAAATCGCCGAATAGACCAATAGTCGAATTGCCGAATAGTCTAATAACCGACCTTTCTCATTAGCACATTACCCCATTATTTCTACCTTTGCACCTTAATTTAAAATAAACCCAAAATGATCCTAAAGGAACAGCTTAAAGAGCTTGTTGAGCGCCGGGATGCGCTGAGGAGGTTTCTTTGACGTCGATACTAAATTAATCAGACTAGAAGAGGAGGAGCTTAAAACTCAGGATCCCAAATTCTGGGAAAATCCCAAAGAGGCAGAGAGACAAATGATGGTGATTCGCTCAATCAAACAATGGACCGACGGGTTCAAATCTGTTGATCAGTCCGTTGAGGATATGCAGATCATGTTTGAGTATAGTGAAGCCGGCGAAATCGGCGAAGCGGAAATTGAAGAACATTTTATAGAGGCGAGGGGTCTGATCGAAGATCTTGAAACGAAAAATATGCTCCGGCGCGAAGAAGACCGACTGGGAGCTGTCTTGAAAATCAATGCCGGTGCGGGAGGTACAGAGTCAAACGACTGGGCAGACATGCTGATGCGATTGTACCTCAGATGGGCTGAAAAACATAAGTATAAGGTTCGCGAAGCAAGTTTTGTTCCCGGTGAGGATGTTGGCGTTAAAAGTGTTACCCTTGAGATTGAAGGTGATTTTGCGTATGGATACCTCAAAAGTGAAAATGGAGTTCACCGTTTGGTGCGAATTTCGCCGTTT
>CAIOOC010000849.1 GCA_903859795.1 uncultured Bacteroidia bacterium | reverse complement strand
TAAAAAGCTATTTAAAATACTTTTTTAAAATTTATTTGGATTTGACTTTCATTTTGTATTTATCTAACTGTTTACGAAGCGCATCCACAGTAAGATCGACAGCCTCCTCGAAGGATTTTGCCTGCTTTTTAGCAAAAAGATACTCATTCGCCGGGACAGATAGTTTAATTTCGGCGACCTTATTCTCCTGATCTTCGTCTTTTTCAAGTTTCAGGATCACTTCCGATCCGATAACTCCTTCAAAAAAAAGATCAAGTTTACTAATTCGCTTTTCACAAAAGTCGATCAGTTTCTGGTCGGCTTTGAAATGAACACTCTGCACTTTTACGTCCATAATTTTCCCTCCTTTAGTTTAAGCTCTTGGATGAGCTTGTTTGTAGACTTTTTTTAATTGTTCGAACGAAGTATGCGTGTACACTTGCGTTGCCGCAAGGTTGGCATGCCCAAGCAACTCCTTAATGGCATTCAGATCAGCTCCCCGGTTTAGTAAATGGGTCGCATAGCTGTGCCTTAAAATGTGCGGACTTCTTTGATCGATTGTTGTAACAAGTGATAATTGTCTTTTAACAATTCGGTAGATCAATTTGTTGTAGGCAGGTTCACCTTTCCCGGTTAAAAAAAGATAATTCAGAGAATCGGGGAAGAGTTCATTCCTCACCAGGATATAGCTCCTTAGGGTCTCGGATATCTCAGTCGGAAACGGAACCAAACGTTCCTTGTTCCGTTTTCCCGATACTTTTACAAGTTTCTCGTTCAGATTAAGATCTGTAAACCTGATATCTACAAGCTCTGACAACCTGATCCCTGTCCCGTAAAAAAGTGATATTACAGCCCTGTCACGTCTGCCTTCAAAATCATCAGTAAAAAACTTACCATCAAGTAACCAGTTTATCTCCTTCTCCTGTACAAATTCAGGTAATTTTTTAGCCATTTTAGGCATAATCACATGTTCTGTAGGATTTTTGTCAATAACACCTTCGCGCTGAAGAAACTTATAGAAAGTTTTTAAGGTGGAAATTTTCCTGTTTACACTTCTGGCTTTTGTGCCATTATTCATCAGTGAAACAACCCATTCGCGAATAAGGTGATAATCGGCCTGTTCTACATGAAAATCCTCAACCAGTTGCTTTCCAAATAAAACAAATTGGCCGAGGTCATTCTCGTAGGCGGTGATTGTATGTGTTGAATACCGCTTTTCGTATTTAAGGTAACTGAAAAAAAGTTCCAGGTTCAACATTTCAGGCGAGAATGATTTCCGCACTCAAGATACGAAAAAAAAACAGGTTTGCCTAGAAAAATCTCTTCTGATCGATTTATTCTTCTGAACGCTGTAAATCTTCGATATAGATCGCCTTTTTAATCTCAGTACGGCGAGTAATTGAGGGTTTTTCGAAAGCCTGACGATTGCGAAGTTCCTTCACAACACCTGTTTTTTCGATTTTTCTTTTAAAACGCTTTAATGCACGCTCAATGTTTTCGCCGTCTTTAACTGGAATAACAATCATACAATTCTCTGTTTTGTTTTATTAAAATGATTCAATATTTCGGTCGGCAAATCTATGAATTTTCTATTAAGTATCAAACTATCCTGTTAAATAATATTAAAATTCTTAACCGGGTTATCAACAGCCAAATAATTAGGAGAATTTCAGGTACGGTACCAACCTTTTTAAGGAATCGGAGGTAACTACCGGAGCCAAATCCTCAGGTGCTAAAAACTTCCCTTTTATATCACGTAACCTAAGCAACCTCTTTGCAGTCTTATACCCAATATATGGGTGATGACCTAATTCACCAATAACAGAAAAATTGATATTAAAGGTTCTGACTACAGATGGATCAACTGTCAAATACGGTGAAACCATTTGAAAATTATCATCCCTGATACCGTAAACTTCCCTGATTTGTGAAACGGAGTAAAATCCACCCAAAAGATTTCTGTATCTTATAATCCTGGAAGCCAGAACAGAACCAATGCCAGGAATACTCAGCAACCGAATCGAATCGGTGCTGTTCAATTCCTGTACACCAACATTTTCTTTATCTTTCCTTACAAATGAACGTTGAATTAACGCATCACTGCGAAATCCCTTTTCACTCTTGATGCGGGAACTTTCAATCTTAGCAGGTAATTGTGATGTTGACTGAGCAGTGATCACGATAAAAGAATCCAACTGTTCATATAACGCTGAAGTCATACCAAAGATCTTTTTAATATCCTCTTTCTCCCTGAATCTACCCCCTTTGCTAAGGTACCTGACCCAGTTACCTGCTACTTTCTGAGAAATACCCATCTTTGTTAAGCTTACCGAATCGATCGTATTTGGATCAAAAGACTCAGGAATTGCGGTTTTTTGACCTGGAATTATTTTTTCAGCTTCGGCCAGATAAGTTTTAACCTCACTCTCCCACTTCGAAAAATCTGTCTTTTGCGCGGGGATAAAAAATGGGATAAGCTTTCCTGCAATTATTAGTATAAAGATGACAAGGAGTAAGCCAATTATTCCCCACCGTTCCTTCCTTGAAAAGCTGAACAATTCCCGTACCCACCTGTTTCTCATCGCTTATAAAATTGTGCGGTTACAAACAAATATAACGATTAAAAACAAGATTCTCAAAATGGATAACCAATTGCAAAGGCAAAATTGATATTCTTACTGGTGAGCATTTGGTTCGCCGGAATCCAGCGACTTCCTTCGTTCAGTGAGGGATCGTGAAGTTTTATTCCAAGATCAACACGTATAATGACAAATGAGAAGTCGTACCGTAACCCGGCGCCGGTACCGATTGCAATCTCCTTATAAAATCGCGGGAATGCAAACTCTGCGCCTGGACGATTATCCTTGAGTGACCAAATGTTTCCTGCATCAACAAATAAAGCTCCTTCAAAGGGACCGATCATAGCAAAACGGTATTCGGCGTTGCCCTCCAGTTTTATATCGCCCGCCTGATTTGGAAATTCATTCGGATTGGCTTTAAAGGAGCCCGGACCGAGTGTTCTTATAGGCCAGGCCCTGATTCCATTTGCTCCGCCCGTGAAATATTTCTTTTCGAAAGGAACCTGATCGGAGTTGCCAAAAGGAACTGCTATCCCTGAAAAACCCCTGATTACAAATCTGTTGGATTTATCAATTACAAAGCCTTTCCGGTATTCAAAATCGGTCTTCAGGTATTGAGCAAAAGGGGTACCTAAAAAATGGTATTTCAAATTTCCTATAGAATCACTGGGATAAAGCCTTCGGTCAAAGATTTTACTTACACTTTGAAGCAGTGTACCTGCAGTTTCGAATGAAGCCCTAAAAAAACTGTAATTCGATTGTTTCTGAATGTTCTGTGTCGTCCTTGTGTAGGTATAGTTCCATGCAGATATCGTGTGATCTGTATACGAACTTTTAATATACAGATTCTCAATTCGGGAGACAAAAGCAGAATCATACGCAAACATCTTGACCAAATACAGGTCAATAATACTAAATCTATGTGTTACAAATTCCGATGATTTCCATTGATATCCCAGGCTCGCACGCATAATTGTCCTGGTATAATCAGGACGGCGCTGATAGTTATAGGAGAGTGCCATCAGGGTTTGGGGTGTTGCAAAACGAAAGAAATTCACTGGTTTAATGGGGGCCAAAAACTTTGGTAAGGTGATTTTCGTCTCAACCCCGGTCTGATAGGAATGAAATGAAGTGATCGAGTCACCAACTCCGTACTTTTGTTTCTCGGTAGATCCCATTAAAATAACATCGAGCAATTCCCCTCCGCCAAAGATATTTTTATGCTGGTAGCCCAGATTCCCGGCTACACCAAAATTTCCCAGCGAATTTGTCCCCTCGGCAGAGACCGTATATGCCTGCCGAACAGAAGGCGATAATTGGATGATACAATCAAGGGTAGGATTTCCAAGCGAATCGGGCTTATTTGTTTCTATGAACCTGATGTTTATAAGTTTGAACAGCCTTAACGAAAACAGATCATTATAGGTTCTTTCAACCAGACGAACACTGTAAAAACCCTTGTCAGCTATATGATTCATATTTGATAGCAATTCGGGTCGGTATTTCAATTTTCCCTTTGATATAAAAAACTGATTACCAAGCCGAACCGTATCATTTTTAATTTCAGGTGAAACACTCTTATTTTCGGCAAAAAGCTGCTTTTGAGATTCAAAATCTGTATAAAAATAAAAATTGCGAAAGGTATATCGTTGATGATCCCTTTCCAC
>CAIOOC010000848.1 GCA_903859795.1 uncultured Bacteroidia bacterium | reverse complement strand
GTCACTGGAGATCAGTATGATTTTTTCAGTATCGAATATATTTACGACAATGGTATGCAAACCCATTGCGCAGCCAGACAGGTCAGCGGTTGCAGTAATCTGAAACGAGAGCTAATCACAGGAACAAAAGGGTATGCCGATTGCAGCGGGACACTCTTTGACCTTAAGGGAAACCAGATCTGGCAATATCCTCACCCAAAGGAGGGCGATACAGATCTTACATGGAAAGTGAAAGATCCTTATGTTCAGGAACATATCAACCTCGTAACGGCAATTCGGACGGGTAAACCAATTAATGATGCTGAGGCGCAGGTAAATTCTACGCTAATTACCATAATGGGTCGTATTTCAGCATATACAGGGAAAGATGTAACCTGGGAAGAGATGCTGAATTCCAGCTTCACGCTCGGACCTAAAACATATGTATTGGGTCCTGTTCCAAATATTCCGGAAACGATCCCGGTAATCGGAACAGAAACCAAACTAATTTAGCCAAATCAGGAGTTTTAAAATATTAACCTAAAAATAAAAGCAATGAACAGACGACAGTTTGCCAAAAATACAGCACTTACCGCTGCAGTAATTTCAGCAGCCTCAATTCCCGGGTTTTCGGGAATGGCTTCAACCGAAAAACGCACGTTGAAGAAAGGGATTATGTGGGGTAGCATTGGGGTAGGAAAGACCATTCTTGAGAAATTTCAGGCAGCCAAACTTGCAGGATTTGACGGTGTTGAACTAATGAGCCATTTCGACAGGAATGAAGTGTTGGCAGCACGTGATAAAACCGGACTTCCGGTTTCGAGTGTCTGCAATGCTCTTCACTGGAAATTGCTTTTGTCGGATCCCGATCCCAAAGTCAGAGAAGCTGGTGTTGAGGCGCTCAAAATAAGTCTTGAAGATGCAAAGGCCTATGGCGGAGACACTGTGCTGCTGGTTCCCGGACGCGTTAGTGAGTCAGTTAGTTACGACGAGTGCTGGAAAAGATCTGTTGCAGAAATTAAAAAAGTTGTTCCACTCGCCGAAAAATTAAATGTTAAGATAGCTATTGAAAATGTCTGGAATAACTTCCTGCTCAGCCCATTGGAGGCAGTCCAATATATCGATCAATTTCAAAGCAGCATGGTGGCAGCCTATTTTGATTGTGGAAATATTGTCAATTCCGGTTGGCCGGAACAATGGATAAAGATTCTGGGCCCACGGATTGCCAAGGTTCATATCAAGGAGTTTAGCCGCAAAATCGCCGAGAAGAAGGGCAAGGGGGCAGGATTTGACGTTAAGTTGCTTGAAGGCGATGTGAACTGGCCTGTTGTAATGAAAGCTTTCGATGAGATAGGCTACAACGGCTGGACCTCGATCGAGCAGCCTGGTGGTGATACCCCTGAAGGGCTAAAAGACCTTTGCGACAGACTTGCAAAAATACATCAAAGTTAGTTATGTGAACGTATTATCCCAGTTTAGACCTCTGATCTAAATTAGACTGCGAAAATCAGCGATATCAGCGGGAGCATGAATTTGCAAAATGCAAAATGCCCGGGATTTCCGGGCATTTTGCATTTTAAGGAGTAGCTTCATTACAGTTTTCTGATCCAGATATTCCTGTAACTTACAGGATTGCCATGATCCTGAAGAACCAGTGAGCCAGGGCCATGCATTTTGTACTTCGGAATCCCGATGTATTCGGTCGGACCAAAGAGCGATACATTGTTTTGCACAAGAACTCCGTTTTGAAGCACTGTTGCCCGGGCAGGAGTAAAAACAGTGCTGTCGGCTTTAAACCGTGGAGCCGTATAAATCACATCATAAGTTTGCCATTCACCGGGTTTTTTGCAAACATTTACAAGTGGAGGATGCTGTTTGTAAAATGAGCCGGCTTGTCCGTTGCGGTATGTGCGGTTATTGTAATTGTCAAGCACCTGTAATTCATATCGTTCCTGCATGAATATGCCTGAATTGCCCCGACCCTGACTCTTACTCTCAGGATCTACAACCCCCGGGGTACGCCATTCGATATGTAACTGGAAATCTTCGAAAGCAGCTTTTGTATTAATTGTTCCGGTACCTTTTGCAACGGTTACACAATTGTTGGCAACATTCCACGCAGGAGCTTCCCCTTTTGCGTTTGTCCAGTTCTGAAGTAACGACTCAGGTGTTCCATCAAAAAGTATGATTGCATCTGAGGGAGCATTTAGATTGTTTTCTGCAGGGGTAATAACTGTAACTTCCGGATCCCAGAATTCAGTCATTTCAGGTTTCATTTTGGCGTTCTCGGGATTCTGGTTCTGAGCAAATGCTGTAACTGCCCCTAAAACGCATACACTTAATAGAAATCTTTTCATTTTACTTTGACTTTTTAGTATTATTTAAAATATTGATAATGAAATGGTTGAATAGATATGATTATTTAATTCCATTCAGGTTGTGTTTTACAGACCAAGATCAGTCATTACCTGATCAACTTTGTGATTTGTTTTTGCATCAACAGCGTCATACTGATCTGGTGCGGTCAAAACATCTTTAACCTCAATGTAGAACTTGATTTTGGGTTCTGTTCCTGAAGGTCTGACTGAAACTTTTGATCCGTCAACAGTAAAAAACTGCAGTACATTTGCCGTGATTTTCTGATTGATAGGTAATACTTCACCAGTCAGAATATGCTTTTCTTCCAGAGTTTCGTAATCTTTAACTACTGACAAAGCTGATCCTGCAAGTTGTTTTGGCGGATTCTTCCTGAAGTTTACCATCATCTGTTCAATCTCTTCAGCACCGCTTTTCCCGGTACGGACTACGTATTTCATTTTTTCTTTCGAATAGCCATAAGTCAGGTAAATATCCTGTAACATTTCGAATAATGAGCGGCCGTTCTCTTTTGCCCAGGCAGCAATCTCTGCCATTAACGCGCAGGAAGTTACCGCATCCTTATCTCTGACGAAGTCTAATGGCATAAACCCGAAGCTCTCTTCGCCACCACCGATGTATCGCTTAATCTCTTCGTTTTCGCGGATCACCTCGGCAATATATTTGAATCCGGTGTAAACATCGAAATATTCCACTCCGTTTTTCTTTGCAATATCAACGACCAGTTCGCTGGTTACGATCGTTTTTACTACATATTCGTTCCCTTTTAGAAGACCCAGTTCCTTGCGTTTCGTAATGATATAATAGAGGAAAATCAAAACTGTTTGATTCCCGTTAACCAATATAAACTCACCCTTGTCATTTTTGATGGCTATTCCCAGTCGGTCGGCATCAGGATCAGAGGCCATAACAAGGTCGGCATCCATTTCGACAGCTTTGGCAATAGCCAGTTTCATCGCTGCCGGTTCTTCCGGATTTGGCGAAATTACAGTTGGAAAATCTCCACTGACTACATCCTGTTCCGGAACATGAATGACATTAGTAAATCCCATTTTTTCGAGTGCCATCGGGATAAGTTTAACACCTGTCCCATGAATAGGGGTGTAAACGATTTTGAGATCTTTTTGCCTCTTAATAATATCAGGGGAAAGCGAAACTGTAACTACATTATCAAGGAATCTGGCATCCATTTCGGAACCCAATAAGGTAATATTTTCCTTCGGTCCGTTGAATTTAATATCGTCAACCCTGACTTTTTGAACCTCGTCAATAATGTTGACGTCATGTGGTTCAACGATTTGTGAACCATCGTCCCAATAAGCCTTGTATCCGTTATACTCCTTTGGATTGTGCGAAGCTGTGAGTATAATCCCACTTTGCAGACCCAATTCCCTGATCGCAAATGAGATCTCGGGAGTGGGACGCAAATCCTCGAAAAGGTATACCTTGATACCGTTTGCAGAAAAGATACCTGCAGCGGTTTCAGCAAACAGCCGGCTGTTGTTTCTGCAATCATGACCTATTGCCACTCCGATTTGGGGTAGTTCTGAAAAGGCGATCTTAAGATAATTACTCAAACCTTGAGTTGCAGCCCCAACAGTATAAATATTCATACGGTTTGAGCCTACACCCATGATTCCCCTTAGTCCACCAGTTCCGAATTCCAGATCCCTGTAAAAGGCATCAATTAAGGCGGTGTTGTCAGAATTTTTAAGGAGTTTGTCTACCTGTTCCTTCGTTTCATTGTCGTAGTTTCCAGTCAACCATTCGTTGGCTTTCTGCAGAATAGCTTCAGGAGTCTCAGATGTTTTCATAGTATGATAAAATTATTGTGTTTTGAAATGTTTTTAGTTCTGAAACAAAATTAACCAAATATAAACCTGATTTTTGATTTAAGAAAATATAACTTGAAATGTATTTAACTGCAAATTAACCGTAAAAAAACAAATAATCATTTGATATTAAAGGGATAAATCTTAATTTTGCGGCACAAAATAAAATAATGTCTAATTTATTAATTTTAAGATCAATTTGAATGAGTGAAATTAACGAAAGTCCCGAAATTAACGAGGAACCTGAGTTAGCAGCGGCTGAAGTTCCTGCTACTCCTGTTGAAGAGGCAGCAGAGATTGCTGCAGAAGTTCCCGTTACCCCGGCTGAAGAGGCTGTTGAAGTTGTTGCCGAAGTAGAGGCAGCTCCTGTTGAAGAGATGGCTGAAATCGCTGCTGAAATTCCTGCCCCCGTTGCAGAAGAGATTGTTATTGAGATTCCTGTTGTACCTGTGGTAAAGGTACTTAAGGAGACTTCAGCTAAGGCTGATGAAGATTTTGACTGGGATGCCTTTGAAGGAACCAAGTCGGCAAACAGTGTTGCCACAAAGAAAGAGATGACAGATATGTATGACAACACCCTTTCTATCCTTCAGGAGAAAGAAGTTGTTGATGGTCGTGTGATCTCAATGAACAAGCGTGAAGTCGTTGTTGACATCGGTTACAAATCTGACGGTATCGTTTCTGTAAATGAGTTCCGTTATAACCCTACCCTGAAAATTGGTGATCAGGTAGAGGTTTATGTTGAAACCCTTGAAGATAAAAAAGGTCAGCTGACCCTTTCACACAAGAAAGCCCGTGCAATGCGCAGCTGGGATCGTGTTAACGCGGCTCTCGAAAATGACGAAATTATTACAGGATTCATCAAGTGCCGTACGAAAGGCGGTATGATTGTTGATGTATTCGGAATTGAGGCCTTCCTGCCAGGTTCGCAAATTGATGTGAAACCTATCCGTGATTACGATATTTATGTAAACAAAACGATGGAATTCAAAGTTGTCAAAATCAACCATGAATTCCGTAATGTCGTTGTTTCTCATAAAGCACTTATCGAAGCTGAACTTGAACAGCAGAAGAAGGATATTATCTCTAAGCTTGAAAAAGGACAGGTTCTTGAAGGAACTGTTAAGAATATCACATCATACGGGGTATTTATCGACCTTGGAGGTGTTGACGGTTTAATACACATCACTGATTTAAGCTGGGGCCGTGTAGCACATCCTAACGAAATCGTGCAGCTTGATCAAAAGATCAATGTCGTAATTCTTGACTTTGATGATGACAAAAAACGTATTGCCCTCGGTCTTAAGCAATTATCATCTCATCCTTGGGATAACCTAAATGCTGAACTAAAGGTTGGCGATGTCGTTAAAGGTAAAGTAGTGGTGATGGCCGATTACGGAGCATTTATCGAAATTGCACCTGGCGTTGAAGGATTGATCCATGTCTCAGAAATGAGCTGGTCTCAGCATCTTCGTTCCGCTCAGGACTTCCTCAAAGTAGGAGAAGAGGTCGAAGCAACTATTCTTACACTTGATCGCGATGAACGCAAAATGTCATTGGGTATTAAGCAGATGAAGAATGATCCATGGGATAAGATTGAAGTGAAATATGCTATTGGTTCTAACCATGTGGCCCGTGTTCGTAACTTCACCAATTTTGGAGTTTTCGTCGAAATTGAAGAAGGAGTTGACGGTCTTATTCATATCAGCGACCTTAGCTGGACAAAGAAGATCAAACATCCTTCCGAGTTTACATCCATTGGTGCAGAGGTTGATGTGCAGGTACTTGATATTGACAAGGAGAATCGTCGTCTGAGTCTTGGCCATAAACAACTTGAAGAAAATCCATGGGATGTTTTCGAAACCATCTTTACCGTTGATTCAATACATGAAGGTACCGTAATTGATCTTTTCGATAAGGGAGCAGTGATCTCATTACCTTATGGTGTTGAAGGATTTGCAACTCCACGTCACCTTGTTAAGGAAGATGGTTCAAATGTTAAAATGGACGAGAAACTTGATTTCAAAGTAATCGAGTTCTCCAAATCAGCAAAAAGGATAATTCTTTCTCATTCAAGGGTATACGAAGATTCAAAAAAATCTGAAGAGACAGCTAAGAAAAAAGCAGCTGCTCCAAAGCAAGCAACAAAAAGCGTTAAACAGGTGAAGGATACTTCCGAGAAGACGACTTTAGGAGACATCAGCGAATTGGCAGCTCTTAGAACCCAGATGGAAGAGAACGAGAAGAATGACAATTAATCAGTATTTAATCAGATAATCGTCCAAAATTGTAGCCATGAATTTTGTCGTTCGAAATGAACCAAAATATTCTTTTGTAAAGGTTGTAAAAGATCGGCTTGATAGTTTTATCTCTCCGGAATTGAAAGCAGAACTAGTCATGCTCTCAAACCATGGAGTTGCAAATATTATTCTAGATCTTTCTGATTGTGAATATTGCGACTCTTCCGGATTAAGTGCCATTTTGGTAGGAAATCGTCTTTGTGAGGACTCGGAGGGGACATTTATAATTTGTAACCTCACACAGGGTGTCGATAAAATGATCAGGATGGCCATGCTAGATTCAATCCTTCTTATAACCCCCGGGCTGGAAGATGCTGAACGATTACTTGATAAAAAATCTGAACTCTAATATAAAAAAAACCGGCCTTTAAAGCCGGTTTTTTTTGCTTGATCGATACTTTTCTCGTAGGTTTGAAAAAACTTAAGATATGGTGCCTTTTACGGTGACAATATTGGGTAGCAGTTCGGCACTCCCGACATTAACCAGATTTCCAACTGCCCAGGTTGTTAATCTGAACGATAAATTGTATCTGATTGATTGTGGTGAAGGTACACAGATTCAATTGCGCAAGTTCGGCCTCAAAGCCGGTAAAATCAACCATATTTTTATTTCTCATCTTCACGGCGACCATATCTTTGGATTGCCAGGATTAATATCCACAATGGCACTTGGTGGCAAAAAGGGGGAGCTTCACGTCTATTCCCATTCGGAACTTAAAATCATGATGGACCCATTGCTGAAGTTTATGCACGAGATGGAGGATTTTAAAGTTGTTTATCACCCATTGAACTTTAGAAGCCGTGCTGTAATTTATGAAGATTCAAAGTTGTCTGTTGAGTCATTCCCGGTTAAGCATCGTATCCCTTGCTGTGGTTTTGTCTTTCGGGAAAAGCAACATGAATTGCATTTGCGCGGCACCGAGGTTGAATACCTGAAGATTCCTATCAGAGATCGGGTAGCCCTAAAGAGGGGATCTGATTATTGTCTGTCCGACGGTACCAGAATACCCAACAGTGACCTGACTTTTCCATCTGATCCGGTCCGTTCGTACGCGTTTTGCACAGATACCCTTCCGCGAAAACAAATTATTCCTGTCATTAAGGATGTTGATCTTCTTTATCATGAGGCAACCTTCTGCGACGATTTAAAGGATCTGGCATTAAAAACCTATCACTCAACTGCAAAACAAGCTGCTGAAATCGCTGTTCTTGCCGGGGTTAAAAAACTGATTATTGGGCACTTTTCGAGCAGATACAAAAACGAAAAGCTGATAGTTGATGAAGCCAGAACAGTTTTTGCGAATACTCTTGCTGCCAATGAAGGGGAGAGGTTTGAACTTTGAACCTGATAAAGGCAGAGTTAATTGTTTCGGTTGTTCCTATTGTTTCTGTTTTTCCCGGTCTATCCCTTGTTCCTGTTGTTAATATTAGTTTCTGCTTAATTTCTATTTATTTCCAGTTTCCTAAATTCTATTCCTCTTCATCGAAAAACTCCTTGTTAAAGTTTACAAGATATAGCCGGTCGGTAGGCCTTGTAAAAGCGGTATAGATCCATCTTAGGTATTCCCTGTCGATCATTTCCTCGGTTAAATATCCATGATCGAGAAAAACAGCCTTCCATTGTCCTCCCTGAGATTTATGGCAGGTTAGAGCGTAGGAGAACTTTACCTGAAGGGCATTGAAATATTCATTTTCCCGTATTTTTTCCCAAAGAGTTCTCTTATTGCGTATTTCAGGATAATCCTGTGATATCTCATCAAAAAGCCTTTTCTGATCAGCCTGGCTGAGCGAAGGCGCTTCAATTGTAAGAGTATCAAGAATGATTTTGCAGTCGATCTCAACGTTCTTGAAATCGATAAATCGCAGTGTAACATTCACAAAATGAAATCCGTATTTCTCTTCAAATTTTCGAATTTTGACAACCTCTGCGATATCACCATTGGCAATAAAGCCCAGCTCTTCCGATTGTTTGCCCCAATGGTAGTTATTCTTTACAGTCATTACAAGGTCACCTGTTGAGATCTGCTCTTCCCTGTAAAGTACAGATCTTCTGATTCCTTCGTTGAATTTATTGGCTCTTTTGTTGGATCGGGTAACAACGATCGTTTCGTCGATTCCGAATTTATGGTAACAACCTGAAATCTCTTCGATTAACTCGGCCCCGCCAATGCGCAGTATATCTTTAAACCCCACCGTTCTGATTTTCCAGTACCCCTGATATTGATCATCCGCCAGTAGATTCCTGATCATTGTTGCGTTCTCAAGGATACCCGATTTCAATGCCTGCCTGACAACTTCAGTTAATTCACATTTTATAATCTCAAGATTAAAATATCTCAGCTCTTCCTCCTCCAGGGCGGGACTGATACTGAACCCAACAGGGGGAAGCTGAGCCGTGTCTCCGGCAATTATTAACCTGCAATTCTCACCTGACATTACATATTCAATTACATCGGAGAGCAAATAGCCTGAACCGAAGATATTGTTTTCCTGTGGTTGGTTTGAGATCATCGAGGCCTCATCAATAATGAAGATGGTATCCCTATGCAGATTTCTGTCCAGTGAGAACTTCCCAATGCCGTTTCCTGCCGATTGTTGTCTGTAGATTTTTTTGTGGATTGTAGTAGCCTGTTTTCCTGAATATCTTGAAAGTACTTTTGAAGCTCTTCCTGTCGGTGCTAACAAGATTGCTTTCATTTTAAGGTGATCCATAACTCTGACCAGGGCGCTTAATGCAGTGGTTTTACCCGTTCCGGCATAACCTCTTAGCAGGAAGACCATATGCGAATGATCAATGGTGATGAATTCGGCAACTTTGTTGGCCATCTCTGTCTGACAACGTGTTGGGTCGAATTTTATCTCTTCAATAATCTGCTTCGAAATGTAATTTTTTAACATATACACGTTTTTCAGGTCAAATAAAAATGGACTCAGAACGGTAAAAGTGCTTATTATTCCGTTTCATCATTATTCCTCTCCAAATTTAAAAACTATTCATATCCATCTGAATAGTTAGCAAAGGTTTATCATTTTTTTTAAATTTGTAGCCACATGAACAAATTCATTATTAATTAAAATGCGGGATATCTGTTTTATTGACAAAACGTTCGATAGCACGCAAACGCAATCCTATCATTTATCGATTCAGATTAGCCTGGATGGATTCTATTTCGCAATTCTTGATATTTCTAAAGGAAAGTATGTTGTGCTAAACGGCCACCATTTTTTTCTTAAGCGGCCCCGTCTTTTATTAAAGCATGTTCGCGAAGTTATGGATTCAGAGGTGGTTTTTAGCTATAACTTCAAAAGTGTTGAGATTCTTTATGCAACACGCAAGTTTACCCTGGTTCCGCAGGCATTTTATACAAGGGGCTCGCTGGATAAGTTTTTGTGGTTTAATAATATCCAGGAGAAGAATTACTATGTTATCAAAAATCTCTTCCCCAAAGCAGGGTGTCAGTGCATCTTTGATATACCCCAAAATTTGAAGGAGTTCCTTGCTGAAAAATTCCCAAGATGCGAAATTAAGCACAGTCTGTTTCCTTTGGTAGAAAGTGTTCTTAAACGAAATTTGTCTTTCCCTCAAAGAGTTCAGGTACACCTTAACTTTTTCCGTGACTGCTTTGAAATAGTGATTGTATCAGGGACAAAATTATTGTGCTGTAATTTTTTTAACTATAAGACCGAACGAGACATCATGTATCATGTACTTTTTATGTTCGATCAGCTGAAACTTTCGCAGGAAAGCGCAGAGTTAATCCTTCATGGTCAGATTCCACAGGTAGCACCGGTTTACCATTTATTTAAGAGATACATTAAACAGACTGCCTTTGCGCGGCTAGACACAACTTTTCAATATAGCTATACCTTCAGCCAGTTACCAGAACATTACTTTACTTCACTCTTAAGCGTTTATAAATGCGAATAATCGGAGGTGCTTTTAAAAGCCGTATTTTCAGACCGGCAAAAAATTTCAAGGCTAGGCCAACGACAGATTTTGCGCGTGAAAATCTGTTTAATATACTGATTAACAGGTACGATTTTGAGGATAAAAAAGTTCTTGATCTGTTTAGCGGCACTGGAAGTATCTCTTTTGAATTTGCTTCCCGGGGGTGTAAGAATGTGACCAGTGTTGAGATTGACCGTTTTCATTACCAGTTTATTTGTTCAGTTGTCGATAAGCTTGATATTAAGCGATCCGTTAAGGCGTTGAATGCCGATGTGTTTAAGTTTATTGCCCGTACACCTGAGCGATATGATCTGATTTTTGCCGATCCACCCTACGAATTGAATCGGATTTCTGAAATTCCTGACCTGATATTGAATAGTAAATTACTTAATATCAATGGATTATTGGTTCTCGAACATGGGAAATTGAATGATTTTTCATCACATCCGCTATTCAGTGAGCTAAGGAAGTACGGAAGTGTCCATTTCTCATTTTTTTCTGGAATAGAAT
>CAIOOC010000847.1 GCA_903859795.1 uncultured Bacteroidia bacterium | reverse complement strand
GCTTAAAGATCTTTCTAAAGAACTTCAAAAAGGATCTGGTAAGGATCTTAAACTATCCAGTCATATGGCTCGCCACACTTTCGCATATCTTGCGATTTTAGACCATCAAAGTATTTACTATATCAGTCAAGCACTCAACCATAAATCAATCAAAACAACCGAGAATTATTTGAAGGGGTTTGATAATAGAGGTCTTGATAATATGTTCTATTCGGCTGAGATTTCAGCAGCTGATAAGAAGTCCATTGATGATGGTTTGAAAGAACTGTTGGCGAGTTCAGATTATGAAAAAAAGAAGAAGATATTGGAATTATTCAGGATGTCAAAGGCTTAAGTAAATCACTAAATTTTGTGTAAAGCATCAGATTTATCTGGTGCTTTTTTTGTGATAATTTGTAATGATTCTAATCAATTTCGGTAAATATTATCAGTCAGAATATACCGATGGAATGCAGTTTTCATTAGCTCTTTTTGACTAAAAAAAATCAAAATATATTGGTTCAATGTGTCAATTGTTTAGCAAAACAAGTACTGATATATAGGTGATTAGATAATATTTGAAGATTTTTGTTTAGCGTTTTTATTACTAATTTTGTGGTGTCGGAACGAGAATTATTCACTCTTAAAAATAAAAATATATGAAAAAGCCAAATGATTATTATGTTAAAATTATTAAAAGTAATTATATTAATAATTTTCAACTTTCAGTCTTAAAGGATGAATTTTTTAATGATGATGTCATTATTAATATTGAATCTAATAAAATAGTTTTTAAAAGAACTTCAATTGATTACAACGGGAAATCATATAAAGGTAGTAATCAGAGTAAAAATAGAAAAATATATGGAATCGCTTCTTGGGATATTGAATGTTATTATAAACTTTCAATAATTGATGAAGACTACAGAGAAATTAAATTTAAAAATAAATTAACAGCTTAAAATATTATGAAAGAAAAAGATTTGAAAATTGAAAAATTGCTGATTGAAATCTATTACGGAATAGATGATGAAACAGGTGAATTATTATTTGATGAGGATTCAATGCGTGAAATTTGTGTTCGTACTTTATTGGCATGGGTAAAAACGCCTTCAGCAACTAATTACAAAAAGGCAATTTACAAATTAAAGGAAGGTAATCACTTAAATTTTATGTCACGAATTTATAGAGGAATTGATTTTTCAATATTGGTTAAATGTAATGTAGCAATTGATTTTTCAACAAAACGTTTTAGTGAAGCTATTGAGGCATTTAATATTAACTCTTAAAAATTAAATATTATGATGAATTTACAACAATTAAAAAATGATGGTTATTGTATTAAGGTGGGAATCTACATTAATGTTGATGAAGAAACAGGTGAAATAATATTTGATGAATATGCAATACGTGCAATACGTGAAGATTTTGAAGTGAAATTAAATGAATTATTAAACTCTTAAAAATATAAAATTATGGAAATTAAAGAAATGAGTAACTGGGAAATTCTGACTTATTTAAGGTTAGAAAGAAATTGGATGGTTCAATCTCACTATTCACGTGAAGATATTGAAGAATTGTATGAACTAAAATTTACAGATGATGAATGGTCTGAATTCACTGAATTTGCTTGTGATAGCTTTGAAAATTTTAGTGAAGGAATTATGAGTAGCATTATTGAATGTTGGAACGAAAACAATTAAATATATGAAAACAGTAAGAATTGAAAAAGTGACTTATGAAATTTTAGAAAGAGCGCAACGAACAAAGAAAGTTAATCGGGTTGAATTTTCTTTTACTATTGAAGGTAAAGAACACAAAGTAAAAACAACTAATCTAAATGATTATGCTTTTAGGATTGATTTACCTTTTTCTGAAAGGCAGGTAGGATATTCTATGATACTCCCCAAAATTAGGACAGAAAGTTAAGATATAAATTTACATCTTTAAAATAAAATTTATGTCAACAAGTCGGAGAAAATTCAGTAAAGAATTCAAGTCCAAGGTTGTTCTGGAAGCGCTTAAAGAGCGGGTT
>CAIOOC010000846.1 GCA_903859795.1 uncultured Bacteroidia bacterium | reverse complement strand
TTTTAATAATCCTGAATATCTGAAGGTTGCAGAGTTGGCAGGAAGATATTATTACAACCGGGATTTGTCCAAAGGATATGCCGGAGGAGGACCAGCTGAAATTTTGCAATGCCAGGACAGTGAATCTGCTTACGATATCACCGAAGCCTACACGACTTTGTACGAGATAACCGGAAATCCGGAGTGGCTGAAGTACGCAAAGGATGCGGCAGCGCTATTCTCCACCTGGACGATCTCCTATGACTACAAATTTCCCAAAGGGAGTGTAATGCACCGGATCGATGCGAGATCAACCGGGGCAGTGTGGGCAAGTATCCAGAATGCTCACGGAGCACCGGGAATCTATATCCTGTCGGGAAACTTCCTGCTAAGACTCTATCGCGCCACAGGTGATAAAAGATATATGGAGCTTTTAAAAGATATCGCGCATAATGTTGTTCAATATACTACTACCTTAACAAATCCTGTAGTGCCAAAAGCTGTACCTGGTTCTGTCACTGAACGTGTTAATCTTAGTGATTGGGAAGGGGCGGAAAATATTGGAGGGAGTATTCCGGATGGGGATTCAAATATGGCCTGGGGCGTAGTCACTTCTCTTGAAATCACACAAAACCCTGGTATTTACCTGCGGTTTGACACAGGTGATCTTTTTGTATTTGATAACGTTGAAGCAGCAATAACCAAACGCGATAAAACGAGTATTACTTTGCGGATTACAAATCCAACTCCCTATGACGGTAAGATTAAGCTGTTTTCGGAGGATAGTAAAATGGCCATGAAGGTTTTGGATAGATATGCATTTATGAAATGGCCAAAAGTGGAAGTAAAATCCGGTGAGACAAAAGAGATTACAGTTATGTCGGATGGTGAAATTATTCAAAAGCCAAACATTTAAAATTTAGAATATGAGAATTGTAGTTATAGGAGGTACCGGTCATATCGGAACTTTTTTAGTTCCAAGGCTAGTCATGGCCGGGCATGAGGTGATATGCGTAAGCCGTCAGGAAAGGAAACCATATCTCGCCCACCCTGCATGGAATTTGGTGAAGATGATTGCGATTGACAGGGAAGAGGCGGAGCTGAAAAACATGTTTGGTACCCAGATCCGAAACCTCTCTCCCGAAGTGGTTATCGATCTGATCTGCTTTACACTCGAAAGCGCCCAAAGTCTGGTTGAAGCTCTTGAAGGTCACGTACAACATTTCCTTCATTGCGGAACAATCTGGGTACACGGTCACAGTGAAATAGTTCCTACCGATGAGACCCGATTCCGGAAACCAATTTGCGATTATGGAACACAAAAAGCAGCAATAGAGGCTTATCTGTTAACCCTTTCCCGCAAAACAGGTTTCCCTGCAACGATATTGCATCCGGGTCATATCGTAGGACCGGGATGGATCCCGGTAAACCCCGTCGGAACCCTAAATCCTGAAACATTTAAACGTTTATCCGAAGGGAAAGTGGTTGTTTTACCCAATCTGGGTATGGAAACACTCCACCATGTCCATGCCGATGATGTAGCAGCGTCATTCTGTAATGCGTTGAATAACTGGAATAATGCTGTTGGAGAAAGTTTCCATATCGTTTCTTCACAAGCGATTACGCTGAGAGGTTATGCTTATGCTGTTGCTGCCTGGTTTGGGCAGGAAGCCCGACTTAGCTTTTTACCCTGGGAGGAGTGGAAACATACGGTAAGTGAAATGGAAGCTGAAGAAACCTGGGACCATATCGCTCATAGTCCGAACTGCAGCATTGAAAAAGCAAAGCGGTTGTTGAATTATAACCCGAGATATACCTCTCTGCAGGCTATAGAGGAAGCGGTAAAACAATTTATATCAAATTAAATAAGCCTTAACATGAGAAAAGACCTCCTTTCCCTGATGTTTCTAACCATGTTTTCTCTTGCCAATCTAGTAAATGGAGCATCTTTTCACGTTGTAAATCTCAAATGTGAACATTCGGCAAATCCTGTCGGTATAGATATCCCGAATCCCCGCTTAAGCTGGAATATACAGGCGGAGCTGCGAAACTGGTACCAGTCAGCTTATCAGATTCTGGTTTCCTCAGACAGTTCTGCACTTAGGCTTGGAAGGGGTGATATTTGGGATAGCGGTAAAATTGAATCACCGGATTGTTTATATATACCGTTTTCGGGAAACCCTTTGGTCTCACTTCAGAAATACTGGTGGAAAATAAAGGTGTGGGATAAAAATGATATGGATTCTGACTGGAGTAAGACCTCATGTTGGACCATGGGAATTCTTAGCTCCGCTGACTGGAAGGGGAACTGGATCACTTCCGATCTTCAATTATCCCCGCTCCAGAAGAAGTTAAAGGCGCTTCCCGATTTTGGGATGGAATCTGAATCCGAGATGTGGAAACTAAGCGAGGTTATCCGAAAGAAAACAGACACAATCTCCTATGCTCCTGCAGTATATCTACGAAAAGAATTCTCCTCCGATCGTACTTTAAAATATGCAGTGACAAATATTTGTGGTTTAGGTCTCAATGAATTGTATATTAATGGCCGGAAAGTAAGCAATGAATTGCTGAATCCAGCATATACAGATTATCAGAAAAGGGTCTTTTATCAATCATACGACGTTACTCAATATTTACAAAGCGGGGATAATACAATAGGAGTTATCCTTGGTAACGGATGGTTCAATCTGGTAATACCCCATGTTCTGAGGTATTATGCTGCCGATTATATTGACACTCCAAGGTTACTATTTCAGCTAGATCTCTTTTATTCCGATGGGACTAAAAGGAGCGTCGTTTCGGATAATTCATGGAAGTTTACCACCGAAGGGCCAATTCGGTTTAACAACATCCTGAGTGGTGAAACCTATGATGGCAACATGGAGATCGATGGATGGAATAAAAATGGGTATATGCCCAAAAACTGGAAACAGGCCATTACTTCTAATTCACCGGCAGGTAGACTGGAGTCACAGTACTTAAAGCCGGTTACAATAACTGACAGTGTGAAAGCTGTGAATATCAACCCTATAAAAGACGGCTATTCCCTCGATCTTGAAAAGGAGATAACCGGTTGGTGCAGGATAAAAGTTAAAGGGGAGAAAGGATCCAGGGTCACAGTCAAATATCCGGGCGCTGGTTCTCATACCCTGGGCAGATATCAGACCTATGAATATATCCTTAAAGGCGGGAAGAGAGAGACATTTGATGCTCGGTTCAGCTATAACGGAATTAAAACGGTTGAAATCTACGGTCTTAAACACAAGCCAGACCTGAGCGATATTACCGGAATATCCGTAAACACCGATTTCCCGGTAATGGGTAAATTCTCCTGCTCGAATAATGTATTTAATGAATTGAATTCCATTTTATTACATACGATGCGGAATTATGTGATCCATATTCCGAATGATCCGGTCCGTGAAAAGGCGGGATGGACCCAGGATGTAGAAACCGCTTTTGATGCCTACGCTTATGCATTCGATTGCCCGGAAATGTATATCAAGTGGCAGCACGACTTTCTGGATATCATCCATGATAATGGTTACGTGCCACCTGTGGTTCCGGGAAGGTTTGACGGACCAACGATCAACGGTCCCTGGTGGGGGGGGATGATCGTATATCTGCCTTGGAAAATTTATACCCATTACGGGAATAAGAAAATCCTGGAGGAGAGTTTCGATGCGATGAAAAAATATACAGGCTACCTGAACTCGATTGACAGCAATTACGTGGTTAAGTGGGGACTTGGCGACTGGCTTGAGCCGGGAAGTGTGAGGCCAGTAATGACACCGGTTCCTTTCACATCAACTATCGGATTTTATAACACTGCACTGATTACTTCCAAAACTGCTGCCATTCTTGGTTTTAAAGACGACGCTGAAAAATACGCCTCTTTGGCTGAGAAAATCAAAGCATCTTTTAATCAAAACTTCTTCAATTCTGAATCAGGGCAGTATGCAAAATACAGTCAGGCTTCACAGTTTATGCCATTGTACTTCGACCTTACACCTGAGAATAAACGGCAGCTGGTGCTCGAAAAACTTGTTGCAAAAATTGAATCAGATTCTAATCATATTGGCACTGGGTTCGTGGCAACACCTTTGATTTTAACTGGAATGTCAGATTTGGGAAAGGGCGAAACGGCTTACAAAATGGCTAATCAGAGAACTTATCCAAGCTGGTATGATATGGTGTTTAATCACGGATCCAAAATATTCAAGGAGGACTGGAAGGGTGGTTTGGTCCAGATGCCACCTCTGGGCGGAAGTCTCGGGTATTGGTTTTACTATTCCCTGGCTGGAATCCAACCCGATCCTACTTTGCCAGGATTTAAAAATGTGATTATAAAACCCGATTTTGTGAGCGACCTATCATGGGTAAAAGGCGAATATCAATCCCTTTATGGAATTATTAAGTCTCAATGGAAACGTGAAGGCGACAACCTAATTCTGAATATTGATATTCCTGCAAACACCACAGCAACCATATTTTTACCAACTGATGTTCCTGCAAATATTGCAGAAAACGGAAGTCCTGTTCTCAACAACAATAATTTTGTTTCAATAACCCCGGAAAAAGGAAAAACAATTGTAAAAACCGGTTCAGGCCATTACTCTTTTAGTGTCAAATTAAATCATTAACATATCTTCAAAAAATCTGTCGGACCATGAAAAATATGTTGATAATCTTTGCTTTTGCTATCATTACGATTTCATCGATCGTTCATGCTCAGGACAAATGGACTCCAGGAAAAATACAGGCAGGTTTTTATACCCCACAACGCGTTGGACAACTTTGGGATACCTGGCTGTACTATTATAAAGGGCAATATTATCAGTATTATCTGGCAGGAATAGGGGGGAAGTGGGATAGTTTTGAACTTATGACTTCGAAAGACGGTGTTAACTGGCAGGAAGTGGGTAAAGTAATTGAGCCCCGCAAAGGGACCACCTGGATGGGAACGGGACATATCATCGAAGCCCCCGGTTTTGCAGGCCATCCCAAATGGATCATGAATTATTCAGAGTGGTTTGGTGATAAACAAGACATTATGTTTGCAACCTCGGAGGATTTGATCCATTGGAATAAAGTTAGCGACACACTGCGCTTTGTGCAGGACCCAAGGTGGTATCATCCAAAAGGAAGATGGGATTGTATTGATTGTGTCAAACGTGATGATGGTTCTTATTATGGCTATTTTACAGCGGATCCGATACTGGAAAAGTTCAATCGAATGGTTTGTGGTTTCGGATTTGCCGAAAGTGCTGATGGTATCTGCTGGAAAGCTCTTCCTCCTGTTGATGGTAACATGACTGGTGAACTGGGTGGCATTCAGAAAATCGGAAATAAATACTTTATTACGATAAGTGAAGGAAGAGTTGGCGTTTCGGATGAACCTGAAGGTCCCTTCCTTGCACAAAAGAAGAACCCAAATATGTTTGGCAAAGGGTGCGACATTTACTTCCCGCGGTTTTTTCATAATCCCCCTTCAGACAAAACGTTAAACGGAAATGGAGTCCTTGTAAATCATTTCTATACCGGTTCTGAAACTATTTTTTCATCACCGTTAAAAGCGGTGGAAATTGATAATGAAGGAACGCTGAGACTAAAATGGTGGAAACAAAATGATCTTTTGAAGCGAACAATATTTAACTTGACTCCGAATCAAAAAAATGACCCTGCCGCGAAAGTTCATTTGTTCATTGAGTCCTTTGATCTTAACAAAGTGGGTCTTATTGAATCCGAAATCAAACTTGTAAATGATGATCACCAAAATACACCTTCAGGCTTTTACTTTTCGGCAAGCTGTGATTCAGGATATGTTATTCTATTCAATAAACATGAGACTGTTTTTGGCACAATGAAAGCCACCGGTGCCAATCTAAAAATTGCGGCCAGAATTAACCGGGATTTGGAGTTCAGTGACAACAGCACAGTTAGACTGGTTTTTAAAAGGGATATGATGGAAGCTTATCTGAATGACTATCTTGTGATGCTTAAACGGATGAAATGGAAAGGCAAAATTGGAGTTGTGGAAAGAGCTAAAAGCCTTGATCAAATTAGAGCCTGGGTGCATGATTGAAAGATATTTAATGTTTAATACTGGATGGAATTTGAATCTATATTCATATAAATCAGAAACAAAAAGATGAGGAATATTGCATTTGTTTTAGTACTTAATTTTCTATTTTCTTTAAACTCTTTTGGGCAGAACAATACTATCCGATTATTATCTGACACTGATTTTAAATACCTTGAAGCGCTTACCAAAGATGTGATTGAACGTTCGCGTATCCATCCAAATCAATCGATATCGAAAGATTTTGGCGGGAACAATAGTGGAGGAACATTGATTCGACCCGGGGGAAGCGATTGTTATCCGGCTTTTTGGATACGTGATTATGCGATGTCCTTAGAGAGTGGGTTTATCACTGTTAAAGAGCAGGAGCATATGCTGGTGCTTACCGCCTCATGCCAGTGCGATCAGACCTGGATAACGGATGGTGGCTGCATGATTCCGATGGGTGCCATTCCCGATCATGTTCGAATTGACGACAGCCGGCCTATATATTTTCCCGGCACGTATGATTACAAAGGACAAGGAAACCAAAAATGGGGGATGATGCCTCCCTATTGCGATCAATTTTTCTTCATTGATATGGCCTATTTTTATACGAAAAATAGCTCAAATACAAAACTTTTAACTGAAAAGATAAATGGAACGGCTCTGATTGACAGGCTCGAGATGGCCTATAAAACCCCTCCAACCAAACAAGACGGGGTTATCGTTTATGCAACAGGGGATTTCAGGGGCGTTGACTTTGGATTCCGGGATGTTATTACTATTACCGGTGAGCTATGTATGCCTTCATTGTTAAAATATAAGGCATCACTCGAGCTGGCTGAACTATATGACCTGCTTAAAAATAAAGACAGAGCAGAAGCTTTCCGGACTTATGCAAGGCGACTTAAAGAGGAGATACCACAACATTTTTCTGATTCGCGTGGCATGCTGCTGGCCTCAAATGGGAAAAGCGCTCAGGCTGACGTATGGAGCACTGTTATGGCAATTTACTATGGTATTCTCGAAGGAGAACCTGGGTTAAATGCATCTCGCACCATCACTGAAGGGTATAAAAAAGGGCTACTGGCGAAGGCCGGAAATATCAGACATATTTTAATTGGGGAAGATTTTAGTGAAACTTCTGCATGGGAGAAAAGCCTTGTGAGAAAAGGCGATTACCAAAATGGGGGATATTGGGGAACCCCAACCGGATGGGTCTGCTCGGCTATTGCCAAAACGGATCTTGCTGCAGCGCAGCAGCTGGCCAAAGAATACATTGATAATTTGCGTGAAGGCGATTTTCGCAAAGGTGGTAAGTACGGTGAACCCTGGGAATGTTATAATCTAGATGTTCCGCAAAACGCTATTTACATGACTACCGTTACCTCTCCGTATACAGTATTTAAATCCTATCAAAAAAATAAATAATGGTTTAATAATCAATGCATTTATAATTAAAACGAAAAACTAATGAACGACAAATTTAAGACTGGAATGATTTTAGTATTGCTATTCGCAGCTTTGGCAATGCAAAACACAGTAAACGCTCAGTTAAAGGCTGAAACACCGGAACAAAAAGCCAAACGGATGGAGTGGTGGACAGATGCCCGTTTTGGCATGTTTATCCATTGGGGGTTATATGCACTCCCGGCTCGTCATGAGTGGGTAAAGAACGCTGAAAGGATGACAAATGAACAGTATCAAAAGTACTTCGAAGAGTTTAATCCGGATCTTTATAATCCAAAAGAATGGGCAAGAATGGCAAAAGAGGCGGGGATGAAGTATGTGGTGTTGACGGCAAAACACCACGAAGGATTCTGTCAGTTTGATTCAAAGTTTACCGATTACAAATCCACGAATACCCCCTTTGGCAGGGATGTTGTAAGGGAATATGTCGATGCCTTAAGGGGCGAAGGGTTAAAAGTTGGATTTTATTACTCGCTGATCGACTGGCATCATCCTGATTATACAATTGATGCAAATCACCCTTTGCGGCAGGTATCCGATTCAGCATATGCCAGACTGAACAAAAACCGCGACATGGCGAAATATCGTGAATACCTCAAAAATCAGGTCCGTGAATTATTGACAAACTACGGAGAAATAAGCGTAATCTGGTTCGACTTCTCCTTCCCTGGAAAGCATGGAAAGGATCATAACGACTGGGGCTCAGAGGATCTTTTGAAAATGGTTCGTACACTTCAGCCCGGGATAATTATTGACGACCGTCTTGACCTTAAGGATAAAGACGGTGGCTGGGACTTTGAATCTCCCGAACAATACAAGGTGGAGAAATGGCCAACGCGCAATGGTAAAAAGATTGCATGGGAAACATGCCAGACTTTTTCAGGATCATGGGGATACTACCGTGATGAAAATACTTGGAAAAGCACACCCCAATTGCTGGAGCTGCTTATCGAGTCTGTCAGTAAAGGGGGGAATTTGCTCCTCAATGTTGGACCGACAGCCCGTGGTGTCTTTGACTATAGAGCTCAGGATCGTTTAAAGGCGATGGGTGAATGGATGAAATATAACAATCGTTCAATCTATAATTGTACCGAAGCGCCTGACGAATTTGTTGCTCCCGCCAATACTCTGATGACCTATAATCCAAAGACAAAACGGCTATATATTCATTTGCTCAGTTATCCCATGGGTAATTTGGTTCTTAAAAACATGGGCGATAAAGTGAAATACATTCAGTTCCTGCATGATGCCTCTGAGATAAAGTTCAGCAAAGGAGATGGTGCAGGGAATAACAACCTGAATCTCGATCTTCCGGTTCAAAAACCACCGGTTGAGATTGCAGTACTCGAGGTTATCCTCAAATCCTGAGATCTGGTTTAAATAATCATAAAAATCATCTCAATGAGAAAACTGAGATTTTTATTTTTAGTCCTCGTTTTTATCGTTGCCTACAGTTGTTCAGACCAGCAAAAAAAGTCTGAACAACTGATAAAGGCCTATGATATTGATTTCAACTGGGGCCCTGGTGGTCCAAACGGATTTGCCAAACCCGGTTTGTGGGCCGATGCGAATCCGGCAGATCATGTCAGTTGGTACGCCGATTTGGGGTGTAATGTGATCCAATCGTTTGCAGTATCGTGCAACGGATATGCATGGTACAAAAATGGAATCGTTCCTGAGCAACCCGGGCTAAAGTATGATTTTCTGACCGACCAGGTGAAACTTGCACATGAAAAGCACATCAGAGTGTTTGGCTATTTCTGTGCCGGGTCCAACACGCGGTGGGGTCAGGAGCATCCCGATTTAAGTTACGGAGTTCCTTCTAATCCTCACATCCCATACACGACTACCTACCTTGACTTTTTATCTGCCTCTATAAAAGATGCGATAAAAAAAACGGATATGGATGGTGTTTTTATTGATTGGCTATGGAATCCAGGAGCTACGATGGAACCATACCCTCCATTAAAATGGATTGAATGTGAACAACAGATGTATGGAGAACTAATGAACCAACCCTTCCCGGGGAAGGATAAAATTACACCCGAAATTGAGCTTCAGTTCAGACGAAAGGCTATAGCCCGATGCTGGAAGCGTATCAGGAGTGCGGTAAAGGGAACAAAACCTGACTGCTTAATATGGCTGACGTCCTGTCAGCTAACAAGCAAGGATATTGCCGGTTCAGATATGCTGAAGGAAGTTGACTGGGTACTGAACGAAGCCGGAGATATTGCAACTACTTCATCAGTTCGTAATATGCTGGGACCACATACACGGCTAGTAACATGCCTTGCTAACTGGAATGGACAGGATCCGGCAAAGGTTATTCCGGCGGCAATCAGCGAGAATGTGGGTCTTTACGGCTTTACCAAACCCGTTGTTGGTTCTATAATGCCGCCTGTTGATTACTATCTTTCGAAACCAGCCGATAGTCTTAAGGGTGATGAGAGAAATATTGCGGTTCTTGCCCGGGCATTTAAAAATCTACCAATTGATTACGTGAAAAAATGAGTACAATGAAAATTTTTATTTGGTTGCCTGCGAGCGACAGAGTCTCGAAATATTTGTAGTAAATAATTAATTGTTAGCTTGTAACGTGCAGCGCACCGTTATACCAAAGCGCAATTACTAATATTTCGGGGCGATGCACCTTTCGCTGTTTTTGTTTGATTTATCCTACAAATATCATCAGTGCTCTGCACCTTAAAAAAGCTTGCTAATTTCGTCTGTCTATCAAAACAGGTATAAAAAACACTTATGAACCTTAAAAGACTATCTGCCTCATTATTTGCAATCTCCATTGCAATTCTGCTGAACGCCCAAAACATCACTATTATCCCTCAACCGAAAAAGGTAATATTCAATAAAGGAAATTTTGCCCTTAGTGGTAAAACAGTCATTTCCTACAACGATCCCCAACTTAAATTTCTTGCGGATTATACCTCCACAACAATCAAGTCGCTGAATAAATTAAAGCTGATTGTAAAGAACCAAAATGGAACTCAGCCGAAAATCCAGTCGATCAATTTAATACTTGATGTAAAAGCAAATAGGGCTAAAGAGGGATATCTCTTAAATGTAACTTCATCTGTAATAAGTATAAAGGGAGCCACCTCGCAGGGAATTTTCTATGGCGTCCAAAGTCTGTTGCAGTTGATTCCTGTCAATGGAGATTCAAAGATTCAGGCGGTTGAGATTCAGGATGAGCCTCGTTTCGCCTGGAGAGGATTGCTCCTCGATGTAAGCAGGCATTTCTTTACAATTGATGAGGTCAAGCGGTTGATAGATGAGATGGTTGTCTATAAATTTAACCTGCTCCATTTACATTTAACCGATGATCAGGGGTGGAGAATCGAGATTAAGAAGCTACCCGAACTCACAAAAGTAGGTGCCTGGAGAGTTCCCCGTACCGGTTTATGGTGGGACAGGGAGCCACCACAGAATGGTGAGGCTGCGACCTATGGCGGGTTTTATACCCAGGAGCAGATTAAAGATCTGGTTAAATATGCAACTCAAAGACACGTGGATATTTTGCCCGAGATTGAAGCTCCGGGTCACAGCCTTGCTGCGATAGCCTCCTATTCATATCTTTCTTCATCCAAGACGGGTTACAAAGTAAATCCCGGGTCTAAATTTTATACAATTGATGATAACTCCCTTTGCGCAGGCAAGGAATCAACGTTTGAGTTTTTGGATATAGTTCTTACGGAGATAGCGGAATTATTCCCTTTCGAATATATTCATATCGGCGGTGATGAATGTTACAAGGGTTTTTGGAAAAAATGTGAAGATTGCCAGAAAAGGATGAAGGATAACGGTTTAAAGGATGAAAACGAATTGCAGAGTTACTTCATCAAACGGCTGGAGAAAATTCTTCAGCAAAAGGGGAAGAAACTTATGGGGTGGGACGAGATTCTCGAAGGAGGGCTGGCACCAAATGCAACAGTTATGTCGTGGCGTGGAATGGACGGAGGAATTGCAGCCGCCAAGGCAAATCATCATGTGGTGATGAGCCCAAATACGTATGCCTATCTCGATCTTTATCAGGGTGATCCTGCTATAGAACCTCCAACCTACAGTATGCTGCGCTTGAACACAGTGTACAATTTTGAACCAGCTCCTCCGGGTATCGATTCTTCCTTTATCCTTGGGGGACAGGGTAATCTATGGTCTGAGAGTGTTCCAACTTTTCGTCATGCCGAATATATGTTCTGGCCGAGGTCATTTGCCCTTGCAGAAGTTTTGTGGACACCAAAGTCCGGGAAAAACTGGAACGACTTTATCCGGCGCACAGAGTGTCATTTGAGCAGACTAGACAATTCCGATATCAATTATGCCCGAAGTTTTTACGATGCAATTTTAACACCATTAAAAGATGAGAAAGGTATTCTGACAATCAAACTCAATACTGAAATTGAGGGTCTTCTTTGCTACTATACCTTCGATAATACTAATCCGGATCATCACAGCCATTTATATAAAAAAGGTGAAGTACTGACAATTCCGAAAGATGCCGATACCTTCAGGGTAATCACCTACAGGAACGGAAAGCCGGTTGGAAGAATAATGACTGTGCCGTTGGTGGAATTGGCAAAAAGAGTGAACTAATTTATGATCAAAAATATTTATTTCCTTATGAAAATTGTAATTGGTCTTATAATCACATTTTACTTATCTTACCCGTTAATCGTCCGATCGCAGGATATTAAACCGGAAGAAATCGCTGCAGCCCGAAAAATTCGTAGGGCAGAACTGAACGATCCAATTCGGCCTGAATGGCACCTTTCGATTGCAGAAGGGAAAGCTATGCCCTTTGATCCAAACGGTGCTATCTTTAAAGATGGGGTTTATCATCTCTGGTATATCTATCAGGATGAGGGGAAATGCAATTGGCAGCACATTTCAAGCATCGACCTGTTTCATTGGCGTTGGTATGCCAATGACTTAAAACCGAATCCGGGTGATCCGGAACACGATATTTTTAGTGGAAATGCATTCCTGGCCAAGGATGGAAAAGTTGTTTTAGCTTATCATGGTTTGGGAACCGACGGGAATTGTGTCGCTTATAGTAATGACAAAGATCTGAATGAATGGGCAAAACCCAAAACAAATCCAATTGCCAAACCGGGCTGGGATCCCCATATGTGGTTAGATGGGAATACTTATTATCAGATATCCGGGGGGACTCCCGGGGCTAAGCACCCCAATCCACCGGTCCTTTATGTAGGAGATTCATACGATAAACCAATGCAAAAGGTTGGTGAGTTCATGACCCATAACATGCCTGATGTAAATGATTTTGAAGATATTTCGTGTCCTGACTTTTTCAAACTCGGCGACAAATGGGTGCTCCTGTGCATCAGCCATTCAAGAGGGGCGCGGTATTACATCGGCTCGTGGGATGGTAAACAGTTTAATCCTGAGTCTCATCACCGGATGAACTGGCCCGGAGGAACTATCTTTGCGCCCGAAACTCTGCTTGATGATCAGGGTAGAAGGATCATGTGGGCCTGGGTCCTTGACCGTAAATCAGGGGTGTCGAGCGGAACTATGTCTATGCCTAGAGTTTTGACCTTATCCGAAGACAAGAGCTCGTTGATTATTGAGCCTCCAAAGGAAATCGAACGACTCCGCTATAATCAGACGGAAGAACAGCCGTTTACCATTAATGCTGGTCAGTCGGTTATGTTGACTAAGGTCTCAGGAAATATGCTTGAAATGGATATTGTGATAGATCCGGGTCAGGCAAAACGGTTTGGCGTTAAGGTCTTTAGTTCAAATGACGGGGTTGAGCAAACCCCTATTGTGATTGACAGAACAAAGAATATCCTTGAGATAGATATGCAGAAATCGGGAATCAATCGACCAATTTACGAAGAGTTTGCTATGGCTTTTGCATCACCAGATCCTAAGCACAATCCTGTCATCCTGACTGAAGACGCGCCTTTCATTTTATCACCTGGCGAGAAAGTTCATCTCAGGGTATTTCTTGACAAGTCGATGGTTGAAGTTTTTGCTAATGGACGCCAATGTGTTACTCAGGTGCTCTATCCAACGCTTAAAGATGCTGTCAATATTCAGGTTTTTGCTGAAGATGCGCCAGTTCATGTTGAAAGTATAAAAGCGTGGAAATTATTTCCCGCAATGCAATGGTAAAACCGATGTGAATTATTCTTAACCTTTAAAATGATTCAAATGAAATCCTTTATCTTCAAATCAGTCACAAGGTTTTGCATGATACTGGCATCAACCCTTCTACTCTTTAGTGCATGCAATTCCGATCAGCCTGTTCAAAGTGGATTAGCTGGTCTGCCAATGCTGGATAATACCCGTACCCGCTCTATTTCTGCTGAGAATATGACCGGAGAGAAAGGTAAGGGGGGGATGGCAATTCCCAATCCTTCTGAAAAGAAACCTGCCGCATCTGGTCGGGCAGCGGATGATTTGGGGCAGGGATGGAAAGTAAAGCCTTTCCTTCGGGTCAATGCGGGTCAAACGGTAACTCTTATGGATGTCGATGGACCGGGAACCATTGAGCATATTTGGATGGTAGAGGGATTAAGTCGTGCCAATGTATTACGGTTTTACTGGGATGGGGAAACTTACCCTTCTGTAGAGGTCCCGGCTCCGGATTTCTTTGCAGTTGGTCACGAGAAGTTTGCACGGGTTAATTCCCAGGTCGTAACCGTTAATCCGCAAAACGCCCTGAATTGCTACTGGCCTATGCCATTCAGGCGGCATGCAAAAGTTACCTTTACCAATGAAAGTGAGAAAGATCTGGAATTGCTCGCATTTCAGATCACTTATGCATTGAGTCCTGTATCCGAAAAATCGGGGTATTTCCATGCGCAATGGCGTAGGGCAAAAACAGGCGGGCAGAATCCTTATGTTATCCTTGACGGAGTTAAAGGTAAGGGGAGATATGTCGGAACATTCCTGGCCTGGACACAAATGACCTCTAAAGGTTGGTTTGGGGAGGGTGAAGTGAAATTCTTTATGGATGGTGATACGAGATTCCCAACCATCTGTGGTACCGGAACAGAGGATTATTTCCTTGGGAGTTATGGATTTGAACAATCTTATTCAACACAATATTCCGGCACAACACTTCCCGCAACAACAGAGGGGGATTTACCCAACCTATGGAGCCTTTACCGTTGGCATCTCCCCGATCCGATTTGTTTTGAGAACGATCTTAAGGTAACCATCCAGGCTTTGGGCTGGGGATCGAACGGGAAATACAGGCTTCTTGACGATGATATCGCTTCAGTTGCCTACTGGTATCAAACTGAGCCACATCAGCCTTTTCCTGCACTGCTTCCGCTTGTTCTGAGAAAACCAAGTAAATAACAATGAACTTTTATCCGGTTATAGCTTTCAAGTCTGCAATTAATACACATATCCAACCGAAGAGACTAAAACTTGTAATTATGAAACAGATTATTTTTTTATTATCAGCCACTCTTTTCATCCAGCTTGCCGCCAGATCACAGGATAAACCCACAACCTCTCTAGTAAAGGATAGGCAGCCTATTCCAAAGGAGGTAATAAAAGCTACCCGGGAATTCAGGGAACGGTTATTGTCCGATCCTTACCGGCCTGCTTATCATTTCGCATTTCCCGAGGATAATGGAAGACCCGGCGATCCGAACGGAGCCTTCTTCGCTAATGGCCGGTATCACCTCATGTACCTCTATAACCGCGAAGGTGTCGGTTTCTCGTGGGGACATGTCTCAAGCATCGACTTGTTAAACTGGCGTCATCACCCCGATGCAATTGTCCCGGGGAATGGAGATGAAGGTTGCTTCAGCGGAGGAGCATTTGTGGATGATGACGGATCGGCCATGTTGTCCTATTGGATGTTATGGGGAGATAAAGGGATTGGACTTGCCAAAAGTACTGATGCCAATTTTAATAAATGGGAAAAATCACCTGGAAATCCGGTTATCAAATCGGCAGAATGGGGAATTACCGATTTGAAGGATGCTTCCGGAAAAGTCTTCCACGCAGGTTCGGCTGATCCATCAAACATCTGGAAGAAAGACGGCCATTATTATTTGGCTACAGGAAATTTATTGGTTCTTCGTAAATACGGTTCGCGTGGGAAGGGACTTCCTGCGAACAATGAAAAAGAGGTTCCCCTTCCTGAAGATTCCGTTAATTATCAGGGAGACCGGCTCTATCTGTTTGCCTCGGATGATCTGAAACATTGGGAATATAAGCATGAGCTATATCAGTCAGACCGTAAATGGACCAGTAAAAATGAAGATGATATGTGTCCCAGTTTCTTGCCTCTCCCTTCATCTGCAGATGGTGGAAAACCAAGCGGTAAACACCTGTTGTTATTTATCAGTCATAATATGGGATGCCAATATTATGTAGGCAGTTACAAGAATGAACATTTCTATCCAGAAAATCACGGAAGGATGACGTGGAAGGATAATGCCTATTTTGCTCCTGAAGCATTAGTCGATGGGAAAGGGAGGCAAATTATGTGGAGTTGGATCTTCGATGATCGTCCCGATTCTGTAATTAATTACCGTGGATGGACCGGGACCTACGGATTACCGCGGACTTTATGGGTAAGTAGTGATGGAACATTAAGAATGAGACCAGTCAAAGAACTCGAATCATTAAGAAAGAATGAATCGACAGTTTCAAATATTAAGGTCGGTTCAGGAAGTGAAATAAAACTGGCAGAACCTGGAACAGAACTGATGGAGCTCGAAGTTACAATACCAGCGACCAATGCTTTAAGATATGGTGTTAAGGTAGGTGTTTCGGATGATGGACGCGAAGAAACCATCATCTGGTTCGACAAATCAGAACAAAAATTGAAATTTGATACCCGAAAATCAGGTCTGTCGTTTGGCCGGAAAATCGTTGAGGAAGCTCCCTTCGAACTTAAAAAGGATGAGCCTCTGGTTTTGAGGATTTTTATTGACAAATCAGTGATCGAGGTCTTTGCCAATGACCGGCAGGCAATCGGACGAATGGTGTATCCTACCCTGGCAGGCAGGGGAATTAGTCTGTTTTCTGATGGGGGAGATATTTTTGTTAAAAGTGTGAAATCCTGGGAAATGAGTCCATCAAATTCATATTAAGGATAGTTTTTTAGCACAACTAAAGCACCAAAGACTACAACTTTTTGGTGATATTTAGTGTTTTAGTGAATTGGTGGCATTTTTTTTCTGATGAATTCACATGTTAACCTACAAATTCATTCTTATAAATTAATTTTTATATTTGTAGGATGTCTTACATATTGTCATGTATAATAAACTAACCGTATCCAAATCATTAAGCCAGCGGATTGAAGCGGAAATTGAGGATGCTATCAGGGTTAAGAAACTACAACCTGATGAAAAACTTCCGACTGAAATTGAGCTGTGCAAGTCTTATGGCGTAAGCAGGAATGCCTTACGCGAAGCACTTCGGAGCCTTGATTCAAAGGGGTTGATCCGTATTGAGAAAGGGCGTGGGATGTTCGTAAATAACTACTCTCTCTCACAGGCAGTCTCGTCCGTAAATATGTTTCTTGAGATGAATGCCTCAAAGGATAATCTTTTGCAAATTATCAGGTTACGACAAATGTTCGAGCCTGAGATTGCTGCTGCAGCAAGTCTTAACCGCACTGAGGAGGATCTGATAAATTTAAGACAGGCAATTGAATCAATGGAAAAGTGTCCGGCAGTGGAACTTACTGAAGAAGCCCTTGAGGACAATAAATTTCATAAGCTGATAGCTGAAGCTGCCCATAACTTTTCATTACTTGTTGTGATGAACCCAATCTATTCCCTGATGCCTAAATTCGTTGATTTTGTCTATGGCAAGACAGAAAACAGGAAGGAAAATACCCTTAAATACCATTGGGAAATCTTTAATGCCATTGAAGCCGGGGACGAAATTGGGGTGAAACAGATTATGAAAGAGCATCTTTCATTTACCGAGAGGACATTTCTAAACTCATACAAAGATAATGTGCAAAATTGAACTAACAGTTTATTTACGATAATCTAAATATCTTATTATGAATATTAAACAAATGAAATTATTCGTGCTGATCACGCTTATATTTGTTGTTTTTGTCTCATCCGGCCATGCAGAGAATACCGATTCAAGCCAAAGAATCAGAGTTTCTCTGCAAAAACGGATTCCTTCGGATTCCGTAAAAGGAGCTACAATCATCGCAAATGAAATTCAGCAATGGAATCCAACGGAGACGGCAATTATCATATGCGACATGTGGAACCGGCACTGGTGCAAAGGAGCGACAGAACGTGTAGGTGAAATGGCTCCGTTTATGAATAATGTACTGACCATTGCACGCAATAAAGGGGTACTAATTGTCCATGCCCCCAGCGATTGCATCAAATATTATAAAATCCATCCTGCACGAAAATACGCTCAGAAATTTAAAAGCAGTAAGGCTGAGAAGCTTGTCTGCGAAGACAAACTCACGTCAGAAAAAGATGCAGTATGGCCTATCGACCAGTCAGATGGAGGATGTGATTGTTTTCCAGCCTGTAAAGAAGGTGGACCATGGACTCATGAGATTGATGCATTAAAGATAGAAGACAAAGATGCAATCAGCGATTCAGGTGTTGAGATTGCAGGTCTGTTTGATCATCAGAAGATAAAGAACGTGATTCTGATGGGTGTCCATACCAATATGTGTGTTATCGGGCGTTCGTTTGGTCTGAGGAATATGGTTCGTCTTGGAATGAATGTCGTTTTGATGCGCGATCTTACGGATACCATGTACGATTCGAAACAATGGCCAAAAGTTTCACACTTCACCGGGAACAGCCTGATAGACGAGTATATCGAAAGGTATGTCTGTCCGACAATGGTTTCCACAGATTTTACCGGTGAAAGACAATTCAGGTTTAAACTGGATAAACGTCCGGTGGTTGCTTTTATTTCTGCCGAGAATGAATATCATACCAATCAGCGGTTTCCCGAATTTGCACATGAGTTACTTTTGACCAAAAATGTAAATTGTGAGTTTGCATTAGGAATACCTGTTGCAGAAGGGTTTGGCGTACATAATATCGAAAACCTCCAGATTCTTAAAGATGCTGATCTAACAATCACTTGCATTCGTCGTCGTGCATTGGAGCCTGAAAAAATGGAGTTAATCAAAGCGTATATGAGCTCAGGGAAGCCTCTTCTTGCCATAAGGACTTCAAGTCATGCATTTGATGCTAAAGGTAATGTATCCAGATCGGGGGGAGGTGTCGTGGCATCTAATATTCCGGTGTCTGATCAGCTGGCGCAATGGCCAGAGTTCGACCGGGATGTTCTCGGTGGCAATTATCAGGGTCATTATGGTCACCTGAAAAAAGGAACAGATGTTTCTTTAGTTCCCGGGATGGAAAATCACCCATTATTGAAAGGGGTACCCGGAGAAGGATTCATAAGTCCGGGATGGCTTTACATTAATCGTCCCTTACGCTCATCAAATGTCCAGGTTTTGCTTACCGGTTCCATCCCGGGACAACCTGTACAACCTCTCCTTTGGATAAATAACAGTGAAAAAGGTAAGGTAATCTACACTTCTTTAGGGCATTGGGATGACTGGCAAATAGAAAGTTTCCGGAACATCATGTTTAATATTGTAGATTTTCTGCTTCAGAGTTCTAAAAAATGAAAAATATTCCTCTCTTTAAATTTTGGATATGCCTTCATCTGATAACATTACTTTCTGTTTGTCAGGGGCATGCCATTGAAACTCATCGTGAAATCATACTAAGCTGCAAAGCCGATAATGATCTTTACAACCTCCTAAAGGAGAATAAGGTAGCCTGTGTTCGGTATAATACG
>CAIOOC010000845.1 GCA_903859795.1 uncultured Bacteroidia bacterium | reverse complement strand
GGAACAAGCCTATTTTTTCCACCAATTGAAAAAACACATTAACCTTGCCTGTAGAATCTAACATACCAACCACTGCAACTCCCGATATCTGTACATCGGCGATTCTTATTGAAGGGGCTCAGCTTCCCGGAGCTTATCATGTCTTGTCTCTGGTAATAAGCCGTGAGTTAAACCGGATTCCTTCAGCGATGATTTATTTGCGCGATGGCGAGGCTTCTCAGTCTTCCTTTCAGGCAAGTACCTCTGATCTGTTTGTCCCTGGTAAAAAAATTGAGATTCAGCTTGGGTACCGTTCGCAGAATACTTCAGTTTTTAAAGGATTAATAGTGAGGCATAGCATTAAAGTTCGTCCTGCTGGCAGCCAGCTGATCGTCGAATGCCGTGACGAAGCGGTCAAAATGACAAGCGGCACCAAAAGCAAATATTTCGCAGATCTTAAGGATAGCGATATCATGGAACAGCTGATCACTCCCTATGGATTGCAAAAGGATATCGAAACAACCCTTCCGGCACTTAAGGAGGTGGTTCAATACGATTCTTCCGATTGGGATTTTATGCTGATGCGTGCCGAGTCTAACGGTCAGGTTGTGATTGTAGAAGACGGTAATATTAAAGTTGCAAAACCAGACTTAACGTCGGAAACTGTTGTAAAAGTTGCCTTTGGATCAACTTTATTGGAGCTTGATGCTGAAATTGATGCCCGCCTCCAGAATAAGGGAATTAAAGCGAGCAGCTGGAACGGAAGCGATCAGGAAGTTGTGGAAGCCGAAGCTGCAGAACCTGTTACGACCAATAATGGAAATCTCACCCCTTCGGCATTGGCTGATGTGATCGGCGGTGATCCCATCAAACTAAGACATAGCGGAAAATTAAGCGAACCCGAACTGCAGGCCTGGGCAAATGGACGACTTATGAAGGAACGTCTGGCAAAAATACGCGGGAGGGCACGTTTCCAGGGACTTGCAACGATATTGCCGGGAAAGATCATTGAAATTTCTGGTGTTGGAGAACGGTTTGAAGGAAAGGTATACGTTTCAGGCGTCCGACATGCTGTCTCTGAGGGTGACTGGAAAACAGATGCCCAGCTGGGGTTAACTCCTGAGCTGTTCTCAACGACCTATGACCTTCGGCCTATGCCCGCCTCAGGATTGTTGCCCGCTGTGGCCGGATTACAAATAGGCATTGTTACTGTTCTTGAAAACGATCCCGACGGGGAAGACCGGATAAAAGTCAGACTACCAATGATCAGCTCCTCGGATGAAGGGATGTGGGCCCGGATATCAACCCTGGATGCAGGAAAGGAAAGGGGAACTTTTTTTCGTCCCGAAATCGGGGATGAGGTGATCGTAGGTTTTCTCAACGACGATCCGCGTCATCCTGTTGTTCTGGGGATGTGCCACAGCAGCGCCAAACCAGCTCCCGAGCCTCCGAAGGACGATAATCATCATAAAGGGTATGTGAGTCGCGAGAAGATGAAGTTCACCTTTGACGACGAAAAGAAAATAATCACCCTCGAAACTCCGGGCGGGAATAAAATTACCCTTTCTGACGAAGACAAGGGGATCATCCTTCAGGATCAGAATGGGAATAAAATAACCATGGATGATACCGGTATAAAGATTGAAAGCATTAAGGATATGTCTTTTAAAGCAACTGGAGATACCAAACTTGAGGGGATGAATATGAACCTTAAGGGCTCAGCCGCGTTCAAGGCCGAGGGGGCATCTACAGCCGAAATATCCGGGGCAAATACAACGATTAAAGGAAGTGCTGCCACGATCATTCAGGGCGGCATGGTACAGATCAACTAGAACTTGAATGTTTAGCAGGGAATGATTTATTGGAGAATATGTAGTTAGTCAAATATCAAATAACCAAAATGTTACCCCAATTTGCCATTCAGCATTTAACATTCAGCATTAAACATTAAATATGATACCTGCAGCACGAGTTATGGACATGATTGTAAGTTCCGCTACGATGGGAATTCCAACCCCCATTCTGCCTCCAGGTGCTCCGACAGTTTTAATCGGAGGATTGCCGGCTGCAAGAATAGGTGATTCATGCGGAGTCGATGTAATTGTAATGGGATCGGCAACAGTTCTGATCGGGGGTGTACCTGCAGCCAGAATAGGCGATTTAACAGCATCCGGTGGGGCGATTATGCCACCCGGAGCACCGACTGTTCTGATCGGAGGGTAAAGATAAGTTTCCCGCAGATCACGCTGATTTACGCAAATAAATAAAAAACCAAATCTGCGTTGATCCGCTTGATCTGCGGAAGCAAAAAATCAAAAACTGTCTCCTGACAATAGGAGATTTTAAAAATTGCAATTTTCGTAATACGCTGAAAATAAAAAATATGGAACAAAATCTCCAATTTATAGGGCGTGGGTGGTCCTTCCCTCCTAAATTCAACCGGGATAGTGGAACTGTTGAAATGCTGGAACATGAGGCAGATATTGCCTCGAGCCTCGAAGTCTTATTACAGACAGCCCGTGGAGAAAGGGTGATGTTACCTCAATATGGCTGCAACCTCGATGAGCTGATCTTCGAAAGCCTCGATACCCGCATGAAAACCCTGATGACCGATAAAATTGAATCTGCAATCCTTTATCATGAGCCACGCATTGAGCTGGAAAAAGTAAATCTGGACGAGAGCCAGGAATTGGAGGGATTGATACTGATCGAATTAATCTACAAGGTGAAAACCACCAACTCGCGGTTCAATTTCGTATTCCCTTTCTATAAGCTCGAAGGAACAGATATAAACCTTACAACTTCAATTAGTTTAATTTCCTGATAAATCACTGATTGTATGCCAAAGCCATTAGATTGTCTTCAAAATACAGATCCTCTTAAACTGATCCGCGACGGGGTAAACCAGGAACAGCGACTTTCCGCACCCCTGAACCCGTTATATGTACCGATTAATGAGCATGACGAGGCACACGGAATGATCTTTGCCCAGGCACTGTCGGCTTTTGTAAGCTATTTCGACAGTAATAATAAAGAAAACGGGACATGGACCCCCTTTTTCAGCAACGATCCTTCGCTCCGGCTGGCCGTTGCCTCTGTTCAGAATCTCCAGGATTATAAATCTCAACTTAAATCGTATTTCGATTTTTTAAATAACCTCGATAACGAAACAAAAAATAGTGAGTTAAAAAATAACCTTAGTTATATTTTTAGTTGCGTGACTTCACTTGCCAAACAGCTCGATTTGTTAAAAGAGGGGTTACCCGTTGAGATATCACTCAAATCAACATTAAAAAACCTTATTACTTCCCAGCTTGCCCCTGCATTTCAAAGATTGATTGCCTATCGGAAAGCAGGAGTAACAGTATTGGTGATCGATGATATTGTTCCGCCAGACAGCATTAAAATTCTGGGTGTCTTACCCGATAAATTTGAAAATCTTCTTAACTCCGGCTTCTCAAATGACTGGATAACCAATGGTTCAACAGATTGGAGTGCCTATCTTGCTTCAATTACTGCTGAGTCATCAGTCTATGGCAATCCAGCCGGAAGTGTATTTGAACTTACAAATCATATCGCCACACATAATCTTTTCACATCAGTTTCGGATCAAATGCTCAAAGTATTTGCCCGGGTGATAACAGAAGCACAGCTTGCACTGGAAGGGACATTCACTAATTGGGACCGTCATGAACCGCATTATGCCCTTTTCCTGAGTTTTCTGCGACTGATGGAATATGCCAGGGCTGAAGCCAATACAATTACCGGCCGACATCTTGACTTTTATTACCGCGAAGTGTTACAACTGAAAGAAAAACCGGCCCTCCCGCCTCAGGCCCACATTTTGGTTGAACTGGCCAAACAAGCGGTTTTATACCAGTTAAAAGAGGGGGAACTTTTCAAGGCGGGGAAAGATGCAAAAGGAGTTGAAGCCTTCTTTGCAAACGATCGCGAACTCATTGCCAACCAGGCAAAAGTTACCTCGCTTCAGACAATTTACCGGAATGGAAACGACATTGTGGGTTCCGACGCTAACGCTAACCTGCAAGGCGGGCGCCTTTTTGCCTCACCGGTTGCCAATTCTGGTGACGGTACGGGTGGTCCAATAACTTTCCCCGATCTTTCATGGCAGCCGTTTTACAATAAAATTTACACCAACGGGAAACTTGCTTCAATAAATATGCCTTTTGCAGAGGTTGGATTTGCTGTTGCCTCCCATTATTTATGGCTTGCCGAGGGAAAACGCGATATCACAATCGATTTCGAGGTAACTGGTTTTAAAGGAAAAATCTTTGAAGACAGGGCATCTGATATAACCTGCCTGTTTTCCGGTGAAAAAGGATGGATCGAAAAATCACCATCAGGGTTTATGGCTACCTCGGGAACCAATATCCGTCTTACTGTCTCTCTGGTTGGCGATGATGGAGCCATCATAGCCTTCAATTCGAAAAAACACGGTTACAGTTTCGATGCAGTAACCCCGGTCATGCTGGTTAAACTCGTTAACAGTGCCGATTCAATCTATGCGTTTCCGGATTTTGAAAATATTGTACTTAAGCAAATACAATTGCAGGTAACTGTCGATCAGATTAAGAATCTCGTTTTATCAAATGATTTTGGCCCTGTTGACCCTTCAAAGCCTTTCCTCCTTTTCGGAGCGGTACCCGAAACTGGAAGTTCAATGATTATAGGCAGTCAGGAGATGTTTATTAAGAAAAATATCTCCAGCTCGAGCCTTACGATACGATGGAAAAATATTCCGGATATCCGGTATGTGGCTTATCGTACCGATGAGCAAAATTGGGGGGTTGCAAAAGGGATTCATAATCCCGATTGGGTACCTAGTGGGAATGTGACCTTTCTGACTGAGGGAAACTGGAGTAATATGAGCACCCAGACACTTTTTGACGGAAACAACGAAGTTTCCATCGATATCAGACCGCCTGAAGGAGAATTTAATAAAGAGGACCACCCCGATTTTCAGACTGATGCACTGTTTACAATAAAAACCAATACCGGATTTTTAAAATTGGCTCTGTCTGACAGTTTAGGTCACAAAACATTCCGGGATGCTCTATCCGGTTATATCCTGGCTGTGGCTGGCGGCGATACAACCGCGGTAAAACCGACTGCTCCATATACGCCTGAAATTGAATATATTGCAGCAACTTATACCGCTGTTCAGACAATCGATTTTAATTCATCAGACAAATTGGGATTTGAAAAGCGGTCTGCAAAACTGATTCACCTTGCACCTTTTGGGTTCGCGGAACAGCACCCTTTCTTAAAAACAAACGCTTCTGACAACACAATATATCTTCTCCCGCAGCTTCGACATTTGAATATATCAGATTCTACGTTGCCCGATGGTCTGCCCGTTATCCATGAAGCAGAATTTTTCATTGGGATCACGGGACTGAGACCTCCACAGAACCTTGCCTTATTGTTTCAGGTGGCAGACGGAACGGCCAATCCACGTGCTGTAAAGCCGCCTCAACATATCCACTGGAGTTTCCTTAACGAAAATGAGTGGATACAATTTAACAGAAATGACATTGAGGATCAGACCGGTGGTTTACTGAAGTCTGGCATTGTCACCTTATCGATGCCCCGGAATGCGACTAGTTTAAATACACTTTTACCATCCGGTCAGCATTGGATCAGGCTGGCTGTTTCAACTGCGAGTGATGCGGTTTGCCGTCTTATCCTGGTTGCGGCTCAGGGTGCGAAAGCCATTTTTACAGATCAGAGTAATGACCCTTCATTTGCCTCCAAAGTGTTGCCGGCAGGGACAATCAGCAAACTAGCTAATCCTGTTTCCGAGATTAAGAAGATCACCCAGCCTTTCGAGTCGTTTGGAGGTCGTGGGGCTGAGCAATCGGTTTCATTTTATACACGGATCAGCGAAAGATTGCGTCATAAGGACAGGGCCATAACATTATGGGATTATGAGCGGCTTGTATTGGAAGCATTCCCCGAAATTTACAGGATAAAATGCCTGAATCACACGCAGTATGAACCAAACGATACAGCTACCGGGATATACCGGGAACTTGCACCAGGACATGTGACAATTGTTACAATTCCTGATCACCGTTTTCATAATCTTACCGATCCGCTTAAACCCTATACAAGTCTTGGACTTCTTCAGGATATTGGCGCATTTATCGGGACCCGTGTGTCGTGCTTTGTTAAACTTCATGTGAATAATCCGCAATTTGAAGAGGTGAGGGTAAATATGAAAGTGAGGTTGTACGATGGTTTCGACGAAACCTATTACACGAATTATCTTCAGGAATCGATCACAAGGTTCTTGTCACCATGGGCATTCACAGACGGCGGGAACCCAACCTTTGGGGGTAAAATCTACAAATCGGTAATTATTGATTTCGTCGAAGAGCAACCCTATGTCGATTATGTGACTGACGTACAGCTTTTTCACGATATAGAAGGAGTAAAAGGGACCACTGACGAGAACGAGGTCGAGGGTTCTCTTGCCGTCTCGATCCTGGTATCTGTACCTGCCAGTCAGCATCTTATCACAGTTATTAACCCATCAGAAGAGAAAACATCTTCTGAGAAATGCAACTGCGAATCATGAGTCAACAACCAATTACCATCGTAAAAAAGCCTGTTCTGAATCCGGCACAGGATTACTACCGTCTAAGGAAAGAGGGGATTGGCTTCATTGAGCAAATGGGGAGTCAAATCTGGACAGATTATAATACCCATGATCCCGGAATTACAATCCTTGAGGCACTCTGCTATGCGATTACCGACCTGGCTTACCGAACAGGGAGAGACATCAAGGATATTCTGACTCCTGAGACTCCCCCTTCCGGGACAGAACCTTTTCATGACCAGGCATTTTTCACGGCCAGGGAGATCCTGACAGTCAATCCCTGGACACCCGATGACTTCCGCCGGATTTTGATTGATCTCGAAGGGATCCGCAACGCATGGGTATTTTGTAAGGATTGTGCCTGTGATGCAGAGTATTACGCCTGGTGCGAAGAGGATAAGCTGAACCTTTCATTCGAAAAGCCGTTGAAAGAGGGGCTTCAGCCGTTAATAGTCTCGCCTCGTGGCCTTTACGACGTCCTTCTTGAATTGGAATCTGACCCCGAACTGGGAGATCTGAACGATCGTAAAATTGAACATCGCTATTCTGTTTTTGATGGTGACGGCAAGCCTCATGAGGTAATCATTGAACTTCGTTTCCCTGAATGGCAGCTTGGGAACGGCGTCACCTGGAAGCTGTTCACTGAAAACGATGATAACTTTAATTTCACCGGTGGGAAATCGTATAGTCTGAAAGCTCTTCAGCTTGGAGCTACCAAAACGTATGATGTCATTACCGATCCCCTGCTCGATGATGCAGGAAGGAATGATTATCTGAAAAAACAATGGAGGAACGTTTTCTACACCGATTTCGAAATTGAGCTTTTACCTTCGCTCGAAAAGATTGTTATCCGGGATGTCGCAATCCGTTTTATCGGTGATAATACCGCGCGGAATTCCGCCACTGTCACTGCTATTCTGAAGATACTTGAAGAGACGGGGAACGCAGGAATCATAACCCTTTATCGCCGAAAACTGCTCAAAGTTGAGGGTTTCATCGTAAATTCAAAATCAACCCTTAATGCGCACAGGAATCTGGATGAAGACTATTGCCAGGTGAAAATAGCTGGTGTTGAAGACGTTGCAGTTTGTGCTGACGTTGAGGTCACCCCCGATGCAGATATCGAAAAGGTCCAGGCAAATATCTGGTTCGAGATTGAGCGTTATTTCAATCCTCCTGTCATTTTTAATTCACTCCAGGAAATGATGGCCGAAAATGTTCCTGTGGAGGATATCTTCAACGGACCGGAATTGACAAACGGATTCATTAAAGCTGCAGATCTGGAAAATGCAAAACTGAAAAAGGTTTTGCGCTCCTCTGACCTGATCAATATTTTAATGGAAATTGAAGGGGTTATTGCAATTAATAACCTTTTGCTCACCAAATACGATGATGAGGGAGTTGTTGTTAAAGGAGATGCTGATCCTACCTGGGTAAATGGGAACCCGGTATTCGATGCGAATAAATCAAGTGCTTCCTGGTTGCTCTATATCAGCGACATGCATCAGGCGCGCCTCTATCAGAATTTTTCGCGGTTTCTGTTTTATAAAAACGGGCTCCATTTTCTACCCAGGATGGATGAAGTGAAAGATACGCTAACCCAGTTGCGAGGTGAAGCCGACCGACCAAAATTTGCCAATTCACAGAACGATTTACAGGTTCCGGGAGGGCAATATGCCAACACTGAAGATTATTTTCCGGTTCAGTACTCACTTCCGGCAACCTATGGGACCGGACTGGCAGGTTTGCCGGCTCAGGTTTCCGATCTCCGAAAAGCGGAGGCAAAACAACTCAAAGCTTACCTGTTGATTTATGAACAGTTGCTTGGAAATGCCTTCGCTCAAATCGCCCATGTTCCCGAACTTTTCTCGCTGAATCCCTCGGTTGATCAAACCTATTTTGTAAAGT
>CAIOOC010000844.1 GCA_903859795.1 uncultured Bacteroidia bacterium | reverse complement strand
TTTTATGTGTTTCAGATTGGAAGCAAACTCTAGACCCGGCTCCCTGTACCTCTTCATAGCCCAGAAAAATAAGTATTGTTTTTAGTTCCGAATAATTAAAGTCTTTCGGTTGGGACAATAACCTTGCAATCAATTTTTCAGACTTCGACATTATACTAATATTTACAAAGATAAACTATTCTGAAGATTGTAACTATAATTTAGTTGCTTTTTTATTAGACCCTGGAGACTTTGAAAACTTCAGGATCTGCACCCGGTCAAATACACTATTTATTAACGATAATGTCCGGTTAAAATTAACCTTATCCTGAGGTATGAAATTCAACGGGCAACATGGTTGCAACATCAAGATCTGCCTCAATCCCGCCATGCTAAAAAGAGGCTACAATTCCCTTCTCAGCAGAAATCCGGCCAATGACCTCTTTAATTTGCTGGATCAGAGAATATTCAAGACCTGAAAGTTTAAAAATCACCGATGTTTTATCTGATCTCCACATTTCAAAAACAGCGGCTTTATACTTTACTGATACTATTTCATTCCAAAATATAAATTGCTCTTTATCAAGCACTCCGGTCTTTATGCGTATGGTATCAGAATCAATCTGAATGAAAGCTTTTCCGAAGAGTTTAGAAACTGAATATCCGAATCCTTCGTAGGTGTGGATGGCTCCGGAGAAAATGAAAAACACAAAATAGACCCAGACAAATGGACGAATTTCGTGATTTTCATAGGCATTTAAAAAAATCCAGAAAATCGCAATTACCAAAAATCCAATTCCCAGAACTATCCTTAATCGTGATTTCTCAGTGATTCTCAACAAGTTTATTCGTAATTCCATAATATTGCCACTATAGAGATTAAAAGAAATATCTATTTACACACACTATATCAATTATTTAGCGACAATGAGCGCGTGAGGGATCAGGTCAGTGAAGAGTCATCGATTCACTGAAAATTAAACAGTGCGCGTTTTAAAATAGTCGACCAGATTTTTTGGTCTGAAAGTCGGATCTTTTCTAAACCGCTCAATAACTGACGGATAAACAGATTCATTGGTATTCCCTTTACCCTGAATCACCTGCCCCATTGGCCGGAAGTATGGCGGCAATAATTTGTAGAAACCTGTATACGATTCATGTTTCGCTGCCATGGCATCAGGATTTACGGGTATGAGGTCAAACTTTAAATGACAGCCCTGGGCCTTTTCGAGCATCCAGCTTAACGTAATATCTGATAATCCACTGTCGATATATCCTCCCCCTACATCACCATGAGTACCCGGAAACCACATCTGCTCCAATACCTGATTTCCACACCCTTTTTGCTGATGCCACAATGTTGCCTGAAAATTTTTTCTCTTCTCCTCAATAGCCAGGGCATGAAAAGCATTTTCAATCCTTGTCGATAAATCGGTATCGTGAAATCCGTTCTTCCTGCTTACCACTCCATTTAGGAATAAAGGATTTCCCAATGCCCCAACAGTATCCCAAACTCCGATGAATTTTATTTTGGTCATTTCCGCAACGGCGAATGTCCTTCTGAAAAGTGTCGCTTCAACTTCTCTCGGCTGATGTTCCGGTTTACGTGACTGGTACAAGCTATAAGCCCTGGGAATCAGTTCAATGTTTTCCCGTTTGAGGATCCCCGAATTCCTGATCAGCCCGGCAAGGCTGCGGACGGTAAATGCACCACGGCTGAATCCAAAGAAGAACAGTTCGTCCCCAGCTTCATAGTTCTTAATTATGAAGCGATAAGCTTTTAGGATATTTTCCGAAATCCCATAACCTGTTGCACCATCATAAATTCGTTCTGTCAAATTTCCTTCACTACCAATGCCTGTTTCATAATAGAGTAATTGCGTTTTCCCGTCATCAGAAGTTTCAGAAAGAGCATTAGCCATCTTAACCACATTGGTCTGGCAAAGTTTTCCATCCACATTTTCGTCTGGTGTTTCCCAGGTTCCGTCACAAAAAATGGCTATTCGTTTCATATAGAAATTATTTTAAATTGTATTTTTTTAAATCATGCAGAATTACCCATAATCCGAAGAATCTGAGATCCTCTGGTTAATTTATTTCTCACTTTATATGCTATGCTGATCCCACATAACAGCAATTTTCAACAAATATAGCCAAAATCAGAAGACAATTTAGTGTGGCACTATTGAACAATTTACTCCCGTATACCTTACCTTTGTATAAATCCAATCCCTCTCCTTGAATCCTCAAACCGGATCTCTTTGAGGACCGAATTTATGTCAGTCGCTATTATTAAAAATCAAGATGGAACAAGCAAAAAAAACTGCCAATACTAACTCTCCTTCGTGGATCGAAATTGTCTCAAGATATAACTTTTCAGATCCTGTGAGGAGTTGGTGGCAGATCATCAATTCGGTAGTCCCTTATTTGCTTTTATGGGCTGCAATGATATGGAGTCTTAAAGTCTCATACTTTCTAACCCTGTTTTTATCGGTTTTTGCTGCTGGTTTTTTGGTTAGGATATTTATTATTTTCCATGACTGCGGTCACGGATCATTCTTCAGATCCAAATTGTTAAGCCGTATTGTAGGGATAATCACCGGTATAATGACATTCACCCCTTACCATAAATGGACCCACGAACACAAGGAACACCATGCAACAGTAGGGAACCTGGATAAACGCGGTGTGGGAGATGTTAAAACACTGACTATTGAAGAGTTTTTAAAACTGTCTCCCTGGAAGAGGTTTGTTTACCGTTTTTATCGCCATCCTCTCTTTTTGTTTGGGTTAGCCCCTTTTCTTGTTTTTGTTTTTGTAAACCGTTTACCTAAAAAGTTTACGAGCAGTAAGGAACATATTTACCTTCACCTTACCAACCTTGCACTGGTCGTGACAATCATTTTGATGATGTGGCTAATTGGATGGAAAGCCTATCTTCTAATCCAATTGCCGGTACTTTATATCGCTTCTGTGCACGGCGTGTGGCTATTTTATGTTCAGCATCAGTATGAGAATGTAGTATGGGCGCGTGCTGATGAATGGAATTATAAAGATATTGCTCTTGAAGGGAGCTCATACTTTAAACTTCCAAAAGTATTGCAGTGGTTTACAGGAAATATAGGATTTCACCATATCCATCACCTGAGCCCAAAAATTCCTAATTATAAACTTCCTGAATGTTACAACGAGAATATTGTCTTCCAGGAAGTTAAACCAGTAACCTTCTTTTCAAGCCTGCGGTCATTAAAACTAAGGTTATGGGATGAAGAGCGGAAAAAATTAGTAGGATTTAAAGCTTTGCGCTATTATTCAAGATAAAAGTGTAATTTCAGGCATCTTTTTTAATCCCGATTAGAGAATTCAAATAATTGGATATGAGAAATATACGTCTGATTTTTTTTGTCCCGCTCCTCCTTGTCATTGCATTTCTAACATCGTGTCACTCACCTCTCAAACCGATGAAGGAGGGGTTGTGGAGAGGCGTTTTTATTTTGCCCGGAAACGAGATCCCGTTTTTATTTGAAGTGAAAGGGAAGACAATTGACAGCACATCAGTAAGTTTAATCAATGGGGACGACCGTTTCGAGTTGAAAAAAATAGTCTACAACAATGATTCAGTCCTAATACCGATTGATCTTTATGATGTTGTTTTAAAGGGGAAACTGACTGAGAACAACATCGACGGAATGTTTATCAAGACAGGAAATAACAAAAAGATTTCGTCAATTCCCTTTAAAGCTACCTATGGAACACTTTCAAGATTTGCCCGGAACAGCGAGCCCCCTTCGGTTTCGCTCCATGGGACCTGGGATATTAACATTATATCGTCCGGAGAACTAAATAAGACAGTGGGTAATTTCTCTCAAAAGGGGGAACATCTGACAGGTTCAATCCTTGAAATATCAGGCGATTACAGATTTTTTGAAGGAGAAGTACAGGGTAAGAAATTTTCCCTTTCCGCCTTCGGTGGATCGTCACCTTACCTGATAAAGGGTGAATTTCTGAATGATAGTACGTTTACAGGTGAATTTGTCACCCTTCGTCAAACATCCAAACTGGAAGGAAGGCGTAATCCCAAGGCTGCTCTTCCAGATCCATATGCTGAAACACCATTAAAAGCGGGATATTCTTCGCTTGAATTTTCATTCCCGAACCTCGAAGGGAAGCAGGTATCGTTGGCTGATCCAAAATTTAAGGGGAAAGTGGTAATTGTTACAATCCTGGGGAGCTGGTGCCCAAACTGCCTCGACGAGAACGCATTTTTATCCTCATGGTATAAGGCAAACCATCAACGCGGAATTGAAATTATCGGTTTGGCATTTGAGAGGAAGGATGATTTTGATTCGGCAAAGAAATCGCTGTTAAGCCTTAAAAATCGTCTGGGCATCGATTATGAGATTTTGTTTGCAGGGAAATCCGGTACCGATAATGCGGCAAAGGCTTTACCTGCGATAAATAGGATCTCTGCATTCCCAACAACTATCTTTATCGATAAGAAAGGAATTGTCAGAAAGGTTCACAGTGGGTTCAGCGGACCAGCAACCGGGAAATTTTATGCAGATTTTAAAACGGAGTTTAACGGTTTAATGGATAGTTTGGTGGCTGAATAACTCAGATATGGTTAGAAACAAATTGTAGAAACTGATATCGCGGATTTAATAAAATTTCACTTATAACGCTGTATATCAGCGTTTATACGTAATATCTGCATTTGTCTGTATTCCGTTTGTTCCTTTAAAATACAATTTTAGTAAACTTTGCATCATTTAGTCTTTTGAAATATTTCTCTGATTTTCACCATTGAAGAGGGTGTAGTTCCTATAAAAGAACACAAAGTTGGGGTATTCATTTGCAACCTGGTTTACGCCCTTGATTAGATGAATGCCCGAAACGGTACGTACCCCAGCGGTAAAAAAAAATCAGCCAATTACACATCCTATGTAATTAACTGATTTTCTAAGCTTTACCTGGTGACCCAATCTGGGATCGAACCAGAAACCTACAGCTTAGAAGGCTGTCGCTCTATCCAATTGAGCTATTGGGCCATCAAAATAGTGGTGCAAAAGTATAAAAAATCCCCATATGCCGCGACATCATGGGGATTTTTAATTTTCTTAACGATAACTTTCTGATTATCTATGATTCTCCGATATTTTCTAAATTGCCGAATTGACAAATTATCAAATTGCCTTCCGTCGAATTACGGATCTCTACACCATAAATATATTGTGTTCGGCACACTGCTGAATCATCTCTTCGGGCCAGAGGCTCGCCTGTACCTCTCCAATATGGGCTTTTCGGAGCAAATACATACAAAGACGTGACTGACCTATTCCTCCTCCAATAGACATTGGCAATTCATCTTTCAAAAGCTTCTTATGAAATAGGAGCTCCTTTCGTTCAGATAAATAACATAAGGCTAGCTGACGCAACAGAGCCTCTTTGTCAACCCTGATCCCCATAGATGAGATCTCCAGCGATTGCTGCAAAACAGGGTTCCAAATGACGATATCTCCATTTAATCCTTTAAAACCATCTGAGTTTTCTGACGTCCAGTCATCATAATCGGGTGCACGGCCATCATGTTTTTCACCACCCGAAAGTGTCCCCCCGATTCCCATAATAAATACAGCGCCATATTCTTTAGTAATTTCAAATTCACGCTCCTTCGGTGTAAGTTTCGGAAATCGCTGAGCCAGCTCTTCAGAATGGACAAAATGAATCTCTTCAGGAAGTAATGGTTTTATAGCCGGATAATTCTCATATACCATGAATTCGGTCCGCAAAAGGACTGAGTAGATCTGATTGACAACCTTTTTCAGGTATTCAAGATTACGTTGTTTACCTGTCAGGACCTTTTCCCAGTCCCATTGATCGACATATAATGAATGAATATTCGAGAGCTCTTCATCCGCCCGGATAGCGTTCATGTCGGTATAGATTCCATAACCTGCCGGTATTCCATATTGGGCCAGCATTAAACGTTTCCATTTTGCCAGCGATTGAACCACTTCAGCCTGGGCATCGTTCATCTCCTTTACAGCAAAAGTCACTGGACGTTCAATACCGTTAAGGTCGTCGTTAATCCCCGTCCCTTTTAATACAAAAAGCGGAGCGGTTACACGTCGCAGACGCAGTTCTGCAGAGAGGTTTTCCTGAAAAAAGTCCTTCACAAATTTGATGGCCTTCTCTGTTTGCTTTACGTCGAGTTTGGGTTTATAAGTCTCGGGAAAAAAAAGTTTCATCGATTTTAATTTTTATCAGTTTTCGGTGCAATGATACTAATTATTGAAATATTTCTGAAAGATTTACCGTTTATTAACCAAAAAACAGCCCTAGTCGAACCTGATCGCCTTATCTGGTTCAATCTTAGTAACATACCATGATGGGACAAGCAACATCAGCAGTGTAATAAGAACAGTGCCGATATTAAGCATTAGAAGATGTGAGATTTTTAAATTAACAGGTACAGTATTCAGATAATATGACGTTGGATCCAGTTTAAACAATCCAAACCTGGATTGAATGATACAGAATGCTATTGCAATCAGATTTCCCCATAACATACCCCTGAGAATCAAAAAGGTAGAGATATAAATAAATATCTTTCTGATACTCCAGTTCTCTGTACCTATCGCCTTTAAAACCCCAATCATCGTGGTACGTTCCAACATCAGGATCAGCAGTCCGCTAACCATATTAAATCCTGCAACCAATATGATCAACCCAAGGATAATCCAGACATTCATATCGAGCAAATTAAGCCAATCGAATATCTGTGGATATTTTGAGGTGATCGGAATGGGGCGAAGCACCGATTCATCCTCTTTTGAGTATTTTAGCGTAATTTGCCTGATTTGACGCGTAATCGAACTGAGCTGGTCAAAATCATTTATTGAAATCTCAAATCCGCTGATCTGATCTGAATTCCAATCGTTTAATTTTCTTAGATGTGAAATATCGGCCAGAACAAAAAGACGGTCAAACTCTTCAAGACTTGTACTAAATATGCCGCAGATCTTAAACTTGCGCATTTTCTGAGTTTTCGTCCCTTCGTTTAAAAAATAGGTATAGAGCGGATCGCCAACCTTGAGCTTAAGCAGGGACGCCACTTGCTTGGATATCAAAACATTATCATTTCTTGCGCTGTCTGATGCCGAAAAAACAGAGCCATCAACCAGATTATCCTTAAAAAAGGACCAATCAAAATCGGGGCCTACACCTTTTAATACAATACCGTGTATTTCATCATCAGTCTTAATAATACCAGGTTTTGTGGCAAAACTTTGAACGTTTTTAATCCCTTTAATATCTCTGATCTCCTTCAGCCAGGGTTGATTTTTTGATACCGGAACCGTTTCGTACGATGAATTAGAATCAAAGTTGACTAATTGAATATGTGATCCAAATCCAATTACCTTGTTCCTAACTTCCTTTTTAAATCCGGTAACGATTGCAACAGAAAGGATCATAACAAACAGTCCGAATGCTATTCCGAAAACGGCAAATGAAACGATCGATTCAGAGAACTTTCTTGAAGTCCCCCTGGCAAAGAATATACGTCGGGCAATAAACAGCTCAGTATTGAATAGCGACACTTGATCTACTTTTGCGTAAAAGTAGCGTTTTTTTATATTTACATTCGTACTTTTGACCCGGAATACCGGAAGCTGTTGATTTTCTGACTAATTCCAGTTTCACAATAGTTCAAACCAAATACCAGAATGATAGTAAGGCCAAAGAAAAATTTAGGGCAACATTTCCTCACCGATAAGAACATTGCCAAAGATATTGTTGACCATCTTAAGGCAACTAACATCGATAAAGTTCTTGAGATCGGTCCGGGGATGGGTGTGCTGACAAATTACCTGCTTGAAAATCTCGAATACGAGACTTCGGTGATCGAAATTGACAGTGAATCTGTCTATTACCTGCATAAACATTTCCCTCAACTTGGTGACCGGATCATTGAAGGTGATTTCCTCCGCATAGATCTTTCGGAGAAAATTTCTGACAAACCGTTTGCTTTGATCGGGAACCTCCCCTACAACATATCTTCCCAGATATTTTTTAAAGTACTGGAGAACAAGGAACTTATTCCTGAAATTGTTTGTATGCTTCAAAAAGAGGTCGCCAAACGTATCGCCTCCGGACCGGGTTCGAAGGTATATGGGATTCTGAGCGTTTTTCTTCAGGCCTGGTATAATATTGAATATTTATTAGATGTCCCGCCACATGTTTTTGATCCGCCGCCTCAGGTGCAATCAGCCGTTATCAGGCTCACAGCAAACGGCAGGACAGAATTGGGCTGTAATGAGAAACTGTTCTTTAAAGTTGTTAAGCAGGCCTTCAATCAAAGACGTAAAATGCTCAGAAACAGCATAAAAGGCTTTTCTCCGCGTATTGAAGAATTGGATGCCGTACTTCTTACACGACGCCCGGAGCAACTATCTGTTTCCGAATTTATTGAATTGACTAATAATATTGAGAGGCTGATGAACACTTAAAAGTGAAGAATACAAAGTGGGAAGTGGAAAATGCAAAGAGCAAAATCGCGTATTACATTTTCCATTCTGTATTTTCTATTTTCTATTTTGCACCTCGCCTTACACCGCATTCATCGCCGTAACCGGATCGAGATGGGCTGCTGTCCGTGCAGGGACGACTCCGGCAATCAATCCTATTACGATGCTGACCATAAGTCCGGTTACAATGTTTCCAATAGTCAGTATAAGGTTAAAATCGAATGCTTTACTAACAGCAAAAGTTAGTGCATATATAATTAGAAGTCCAAAAATACCCCCAATTAGTGAAAGGACACAAGCTTCAAAAAGAAATTCAAGCAGAATAAACCTGCTTTTTGCGCCTAGAGCTTTCTGCAGACCAATTATTTTTGTTCGCTCTTTTACAGATACAAACATAATATTGGCTATTCCGAAACCACCGACAAGAATTGCAAATCCTCCGATGATCCAGCCTGCGATATCAAAAACTTTGAATAAATTGTCGAGTTGACCGGAGATCAGACTCACCTCGTTTAACGCAAAATCGTTTTCTGCCGAAGGTTTTATCCGTCGTATTGAACGCATAATCCCTTCGAGCTCTTCAGAAAGGCGTGCTGCCGGAATATCTTCTTTACCTTTTATTATGATATTCTGCTGCATATCCAGACGCGGATCAACCATACGTGAGGCAAGTTTTACCGGGATCAAAACCCGTTTATCCATACTTGTCCCAAAAACATCCTGACCCATTTTTTCGAAAACACCCAATATCTGGAGGTTGAATCCCTGGATTTTTATCGATTTTCCAACGGGTGAGAGTCCGGGAAATAACTGATCGGCAATATCGGAGCCTAACATGGCAAAATTCGCCCCGGCATTGAACTCCTCTTCAGTAAGGGGCCGCCCATTAGATATTTTAAGGCTCCAGGTTTCAACCAATCCTGTCGAAGTACCGATTATCTCAACATTTTCTGCTTTGCTGCTTCCGCTTTTTATCGTGCGGTTAAAGCCGTAATTAAAAACGGCATATTGAGCCAAGATAGACCGCCGGAGGATCTCCTGGGTTTCAGAAAGTTTTGGGACCGGCCGGTTCCAATATTTCCACCATGGGTATTCCGTTTCGCCTGGTGGGGGTGCCCATGGCCATTTCATAACGTAAATTACATTGCTGCCAAGTTTTGACATACTATCGCGAACAGTCCGCTCTAGCGAATCAATAATTGTAAAAACTGAAATGATGCAGAAAATTCCGATGGTAATTCCCAGAAGCGACAATACCGTGCGCAACCGATTGATAACCAGCGAACTATATGCAAATCTAAAACTCTCAATGATTAGCCGAAAAATTAACATACGACAGATTTA
>CAIOOC010000843.1 GCA_903859795.1 uncultured Bacteroidia bacterium | reverse complement strand
GACTTTTCTTCTATTTTTTGGGCCTGAAATAATTCATTTTGAATCTCAGGCAATCTTACTTTCGTAAAATATAAAAATTCATTTTTAAAGTCTTCAGATTTAATAGCTTCGTTTAGTGAAACAAAATTATTTTTAGTTCCAATTCTAATTGCCATTTCAGATCTAATCTTGTATGCTTCATTCTGTAAAATCTGATCCTCCGTCTTGAAAAATTGATCATAAATTTTCTTAACATTAGGAATATCATATATATACTGGATATAAGAATTTCCAGAATTAACTACACCTGACTTATCAAAAATTAGAGTTTTCAATATTTCTGTTGTTTTCTCGCTCTCTTTCAATGCCAGATCAACTTTCTTTAACAAACTATCAATAGCTTCATCAAGCGAATTTATTCTCTTTTTAAGTATTACTATAAGATTCTTTGCAAAATTAAAGGATTCCAAATCTGCAGAGTATTGATGATACATAAGAGCAAATGTATTTGCTTGCTCAAGAATTTTTTCATGTTTATCAAAAAAGCCTCCAATAATTCCAATCCCCGTAAATTCCTTCGTCAAATTTGTATATGCGTCCAAACAACCTTTTAGAGAGTACTTTGCAGTTCTAGAATCAAATTTCTCATTCGTAATTCGATTTATTTCTACATCTGCTGAAGCTCCAAGTTCATCCAATAGGTTGGACATATCTGTAAGTAATTCTCTTATTTCACTCAATGACAACGTTGCCGGTTTGTTACTTGAACCTAACCACATTTCAAATATTTGCGGGTGAATAATAACATCAAATATTGCAGCAGCAGTCTTATCCACATCTTTTTGATTCCACCATTTACTAACTCCACAACCCCTGAAATGCTCATACGAATAATCAACATAATATTTCCAAAGATCAGATAATGGCATTTTAGTTTGGCCATTATTAAAACGTGTTAAACTAAATTTGAGAAATGAAGGAGACATTGCATGCCATTCTTCAGCTATTGGTTTAATATTCAATTTTATATCCGAATCTTGAACAGGCTTATCAAGCCTTAAGAAATCGAGTGTTAGCTTCCATTCTATCTTCTTATTCCCTGCCAGATCACTCGCTAGAAAGATTTTGATGTCATCACTTTTTTTAGAGTTATAATATCCTACATCTTTCTTCCAATTGTTAAATTTAAGTTGATTTAAAGTTTGTAAGGCAATCTCATTTGCAAAGAAGTCTGTTATTTGGTCTTCAGGTAGGGCTAGTCGAGAGATTCCAGCTGCGGAAAATTTTGCAGATCTTTCCTCCAGCGTTGAATATTTATCAACTTCTAAACTTGCAGAATCGTTCTCTGTGATTTTTTGTATCGCCAAACTAGCGGCATTCCCATTAAAATAAAAAATATTTTGAAAAACAAAGTCTGATACAATCTTTGGGACTTGCTCCTTTATATCAAAGGTTTTATTCATTTCATTTTGATCCTGAAATAAATAGCAATTACTAAAACCAACTGATTTAATTCTGGAGTTCTCTACCAAAAAATTTCCTGAAACATCATATGGTTTATAAAATAGAGTACTTGCAGCTAAATCATTATCTTTTAAATTTAACGAGATTGCATTCAATTCAGCAAGACAAGCGTAAGCATTTGCATAATAATAACCTGCATTGTTTTTCGGTGGATCTCCTACAGGATTATCTGTCTCAGGTAAAATTAAGTAGATCAATATCGTTGAGAAATTACCCGGAGTAATATATGCTTTTGATATCTGAGCAATTACATCTATAAGTGAGCCGCTTCCAGTACCCCCAGCAATTCCAGAAAAAATATGAAATGTTTTTTTAGCCGAATGTTGTTTAGCGCTGCATTCAAGGCGAACATTGTCTAATGTCTTTAAAAAATTATTATTATTGCTAAGATGATTTGCAAAATAAACTCTGCCAATTCTGCGCCTTTGGGCAGCACCTTTATCGCCTGATAAATTTAATGAATTCCAATCTTTAGGATCACCAAACCAAGGGCTTATTCCTTTGAAATTTGAAATATTCCTTGCAATATCAGCAAAACTCGCAGATCTTGTACTTACCCGACCTTTGGGTGGAATTCTGTAATCAACACCAATGTCATTCCAGTCTTCCTGTAATAAAGCCGATTCGTCAGAATCCATGTAAATGAATCCTAATGGCATTTTTTCAATTTCCTCCTTTGGATATTCTGTATACAACCTTTTCCTGAACTGTTTAAGAATCTGTCCACCAGTACCTCCAAGTCCAATTAGGATTTGATTCTCATTAAACTGTGTTACATCAAATTTTCTCATAGTTATTTATTTTAGTAAGTTAAGAGTATTTTACTGAGATTATAAGAGATTATGACTGTTATTAAAATATTAATTATTTCTATATCGTATTCCAAATGGAATAATTGCTTCTCTGTATATTGCAAATCGACTTTTATTCCTTAAGTAAAAATATTTTTAAAATAACCATCAGTAAAGTCAAAGTTAATAAAAATATTTACATTTTGAAATATAGGATTTGCTCCATGCAATTTGTGCTATTTCCAAATAATGCTTTGTGAAAGAATTTAATATACTATATAATAGATCATTAGCAACAGAAATCGAATTCTATGTCCGATTAAAATGTCCGGATCAATG